>CAMVDK010000341.1 GCA_947166165.1 uncultured Porphyromonadaceae bacterium | reverse complement strand
ACCGCGTCGCGCGTTTTTTTGAGTCCTGATTTTAGTTTACTGAATAATCCCATAATATCACCTTGATAATTGATAATTGACGATTGACAATTGACAGTTTCGCGAGGATGCTGTCCTCACCTGAATCATATGGATCATTTAATTCCTAATTTAGAGGCAACCTCAGAGGCGCGCAGCTCGAGCAATTTTGAGATACCCTCGTCCTGCATGGTGACGCCGTAAAGGACGTCTGCCTCTTCCATTGTGCCGCGACGGTGGGTGATGTCGGTGGCGGTGACCGTGTAGCCCACCGAGCCGGCGTCGAACTTGAACGTGCTCCACACCGGTGCTGTGGCGTAGCGCTCCCGCGCAGCCCGTGGCACGCGCAGCAGGCAGTTGTAGGTGTCCACGCCGCTGAACACGCTGGCCTCGATTTCGGGTGGCTCGGGCATGGCGCAGTTGAGGGTTTTCAGCATCGAGCATCCAGTGAAGGCGCTGCCCTTGATGTCGGTCACGTTGGCCCCCAGCGAGGCGGTGGTCATGGCCTTGCAGTGCGAGAAAGCGAACCGGCCGACCGAGGCCACGCCGTCGCCCACGTCGGCAAAGACCATCTTCGCGCATTTGGCGAAGGCATAGTCGCCCACCGTGAGCACGCTCGACGGGAGCGTCACCTCGGTGAGGCCGGTCTCGGCGAAGGCGTAGCGCCCGATCGACGCCACGTTGCTGCCTATCCGCACCGTGGTCAGCCGCTCGCTGCCGAAGGCGGCGTACTCGTCGATGCTGGTCACGGTGACCGGCAGCGTGAGCGAGGTGAGCGCTTCGCACTCACACAGGGCGTAACTGCCCACGGCGGTCACCGTGTAGGTGCGCCCCAGGCCCGAAACGCGCTCGGGCACGTTGATGGTGGTCACGCCCGGGTAGTTGTTGCCGTAGACCGTAAAGGTGAGCGTGGCCGTGGTGCCGTCGGGGTTGACCTTGTAGGCCAGACCGTCGGCCATGAAGTCGTAGGCGGCAGCGGCGTGCAATGCCGCCGCGCCTACGAGAAGAGTTGAAAGGATTCTGTTCATTATTTGATACGTTCTATAGTTTCAACAGATTCACTGCCGCCCCCATAAGCCCCTTCTCAAGGAGGGGCTTGGGGAGGCCGTGTGTCACAGTGCCAGTTTGGCGGTGTGGGTGCTCAGGCGCACGATGTAGATGCCCGGTGTGGCGACGGGCATCACGTTGCGTCCAGCCTTCACGTGCAGCGGTGTGGCGATGCCGTCGGGGCGCACCAGCTGTGCGGTGCCGGCGGCAGGCGTCTCGATCACCACGGCGCCATCGGCGGCATAGATGCGCACCTGGCCGCTGGCCATGAGGTCGTCGACCGGCGTGGCTCCCAGCGCGATGCGCAGCGGCTCCAGCGTGTGCTCGGTGAGGTCGCGCTCGGTGGCCACGATGTTGGTCACGTCCACAAAGCCGTCGGTCGCGCCGCCCAGCGTCAGGCGCAGCACCTCGCCGCTGCCAGCGGGCACGTCGCGGCTGCTGAACTCGCTCACGAGCAGGCGCACGCGACCGTCGCTGAGCGTCGCCCACTCCACGGGGAATCCCGCCGCGCGTCCCACGGCCTCAACGCCCTCAAGGGTCACCCCGGCGGGGAGCGTCAAGTCGATTTGCATGGCAGCGAAGTCGTTGTCGGCAGCCAACTCGAGCGCCAACGCCGAAGATTGTGAATTGTGCATGATGCATTGTGCATTCAAGAGAGCATTGTGCATTGTGCATTCAAGAGTGCATTGTGCATTGCCAAAGGCCGGCGCATACTTCACCTCGACGGGGTTAATGCCCAGACCGATGTTGGTGATGGCCACGAGGTCGGTCACGTTGATGGTGGCGTTGTTGGGGTCGATGACATTGGCGGCATCGTGCCAGAACGTGACGGGAGAGGGGCGCTTGAGGATGTGCAGTGCGGTGACGGTGTAGTCGGCCACGTCGACCTTCAAGTCGGCGTCGGCGTCGCCCAGCACGTAGCCCAGCATGACGTTCGACCAGGCGGAGCCAATGTTGTGCTCGGTGTTGTCGGGCTCGGTGAGGGTGATTCCGTTGAGCGTGATGTGCTTCTCGCCATGCTCCTCGTGGTATTGCTGCACCGTCACATTGAAGTGCAGCGTGGCACCGAAGTTACCGTTAAAGGTGCGGTTGGTGGGCGACGAGACGAGCACGAGGTAGGAGCCGTCGCCGTTGTCGGTCACGTCTACGCTGTGGTTTCGCGCCTTGCGGTCGTCGTCGAGCCAGACGTCGGGCAGTCCGTCGCGCTCCACCAGGGTCATCTCCTCGGGGAGCACCAGGTTGAACTGAATGCCGGTGATTGGGTTGCGGTTGACCATGTCCAACGTGAGGTCGACGGTCTGCACCGGCTCGCCGCGCGTGTGCCTGATTTCGGGCAGCGTGAGGGCATAGTCGGGCGACACAGTCACCGTGCAGGTGGCCTTGACCCCGCTGCCGTCGGTGGCGGCGGCGGTGATGACGGCGGTGCCCACGGCCTTGGCGG
>CAMVDK010000340.1 GCA_947166165.1 uncultured Porphyromonadaceae bacterium | reverse complement strand
AAGGCGGCCAAAACCATTCATTACTTTTTTGCAATTTATAGAACCCACCTTATGTCCATCATGGGCAAATGGTGGCATGTCAATCATAATAATTGTGATTTTTGACGCATTTGGTGGAGTGAATGAGAAAAAAGTAGTAATTTTGCTTCTTGAATCGAAAAGTCTCCCATCATGAAATCGGACAGTGTAGTCATCATCCCCACCTACAACGAGTGCGAGAACATAGCCAACATGATCGAAACGGTGCTCTCCATCACCGAGCATCAGTTCGACCTGCTGGTGATCGACGACAACTCGCCCGATGGCACTGCAGCCATTGTCGAAGCGTTGATTGCCGAGCATCCCGGGCGGCTGCACATCATCAAGCGCAGCGGCAAGCTCGGCTTGGGCACGGCCTACATCACCGGCTTCAAGTGGGCCTTGGAGCAAGGCTACGACTACATCATCGAGATGGACGCCGACTTCTCGCACCCGCCCATGAAACTCATCGAGCTTCAGCACGCCTGCGCGGCCGAGGGGGCCGACGTGGCCGTGGGCTCGCGCTACATCACTGGCGTGAACGTGGTCAACTGGCCCATGGGGCGCGTGCTCATGTCCTACTACGCTTCGGCCTATGTGCGCCTGGTCACGGGCATGAAGGTGCGCGACACCACCGCCGGATTTGTCTGCTACCGGCGCGAGGTGCTCCAAGCCATCGACCTCGACGCTGTCGAGTTCAAGGGATATGCCTTCCAAATCGAGATGAAGTTCACGGCATTTCGCATGGGATTCGTCATCAAAGAGGTGCCCATCGTGTTTGTGAACCGTGTGCTGGGCACCAGCAAGATGAACAGCAGCATCTTTGGCGAGGCTGTGTTCGGCGTGATCAAGCTGCGCCTGTCCACCTTGACCAACCGCAAGAAATACCAGCGCCGCAAATAACGCTCCTTCGACACATTCACACGCAATCCTTCATGACATCATTCCGCAAACTATTGATGCCACTGATGTGCATGGCATGCCTTTGGGCTGCCAATGCTCAGCCACCGGTGGTTCACTCGCATATTGGCCAAAAGGTCGAAGCCCCCGGCGCACTCACCATTACCAACGTGGGCAAGCGCCAACAGCACGACTGGCGCGACAAGGCGACCCTCGACACCGACATCTTTTCGCCCAAAAGCGTCAACTTCCACCCCGACGGCTCGAAATATTACGTCAACTCGCTCGAGGGTTGCGCCACTGTGGTGTACGCAACCAACGACAACCACAAAATCAAGGTGATACATCACCGTTTTGAGTCGGGCACCGGTACCCTGTGGGCCCCAGCCAGCGGCTACTACCGCTTCACGCATTATCCTGACGGCGAACGTCGCGCCTTCAGCGGCAAACCCGTCGAAAGCACCTTCTCGCACGGAGGCCGATACCTGTGGGTGCCGTACTACCGCCGCACGTTCGACATCAATGCGCAAGACCCCAGCGCGGTGGCCATCATCGACACCCGCACCGACAGCATCGTGCGCATGATGGAGACCGGCCCGCTGCCGAAGATGATTGCCTGTTCGCACGACGGCCGCACCATAGCCGTGACGCATTGGGGCAACAACACCGTGGGGTTGATCGACGTCGCCGGCAACGACCCCAAGGCCTGGCATCACCTGCCCTATGTGGTGGTGGACCATGAGCTGGCCCTGAACTTCAGCCTCACTCACGAGGTGAACCGCGATGCCAACAGCGGCCTGCTGCTGCGTGGTACGGTGTTCACGCCCGACGACAAGTATCTGCTCGTGGGCTGCATGGGCGGTGGCGGCATCGCCGTCATCGACCTGACCTCGCACAAGTATGTGGGCAAAATTGGCGGCATCAGCAACGCCCGCCACCTAATCATCAATCATGGCTATCTGTATGCCAGCGTCAACAACGCTGGCTTGGTGCAGCGTGTGCCGCTCGACAGCGTGCTCTCGGCCATCGCCTCGCGGCAAGGCTCAAGCATCGGCCTGCGGTGCCCGTGGCAGGTGTGCAAAGTGGGAAGCGGGGCGCGCACCATCGAGGCATCACCCAGCGGACGGTTCATCTTCGCTGCCTGCAACTCGTCGAGCGCACTCTACGCTATCGACACACGGCAGATGAAAGTGGTGGCACAAATCCCCATCGACTCCTACCCCGTCGGCCTCGACATCTCGCGCGACGGACACATGTTGGTTGTGACTTCGCAAGCGCGCAACTATCAAGGAGGCAACGCAGTGAACCTGCTTCGTGTCGACTACGCCGACGAAGCCGCAGAACGCGCAGCCGCGACCACCATGCCACAACCGGCCGACACCTTAGCCACCGACTCAGTTGCTCCAGGCGAACCTGTGGCAAGCACAGGCTTGTGGAAAACAATCACCGGTGAACACTGGCCCGTGGCGGCCACCCTGGCCGTCGTCGCCCTGCTCACCGGCGTGTTCATCTATAGCCTCAGGAAAAAATAAGGTGGGGTCTATAAATTGCTTGAGCCGAATTGGGCTTGATTGCTGAGCAGGTTTTGGCTCA
>CAMVDK010000339.1 GCA_947166165.1 uncultured Porphyromonadaceae bacterium | reverse complement strand
GGCGCGTGGAACTCACCGGCGCCAGCGACCTGAACGGGCTCATGGGCTCGGCCTACACGACGCCCGACGGCAACGAGCTGGTGGTGGTCTACGTCAACCTGGGCCCCGACTTCACCGGCCAGGAAATCGAAATCCCGGCGCGCTCGGTGGTGACCGTGGTCATGCAACTCGGCCAACCGGCGCAGCCCGTGGCCGGCGACCTGAATGGCGACGGAATGGTCGACATCGACGACGTGAACCTGGCCATCAACATCGTGCTGGGCAAGGCCTCCGCCACGCCCCAATCCGACCTCAACGGCGACGGCAGCACCGACATAGCCGATGTGAACGCCATCGTCAACATGGTGTTAGGCGCACACTCGTGAGGCGCATGTGAAAAGTTTTTAGTAACTTTGGCGACCGAAACGCAAGCGGCAGCCGATGCGACAACCGCAGCGCGCATCGGCGACAACCGCGAATATTAAAGATACACGTCCATGAACTCGAAAATTTCACTTGTTTTGAGCGCGATGGCACTGTCGGCGGCCCTGGGCTTGGCCGGGCAGCCGGGCTTGGTGCAGCGCGACTTTGGCCAAGTCGAGGCCACCCCCGTCGACCACCGCGTGACTCTGGCCCAGCGCCTGTTCACCAGCCAGAGTGTGGAGCGCGAAATCGCACGCGTGCAGCGGCTGCTCACCAACCAGAAGCTGGCCGCCATGTTTGCCAAATGCTTCCCCAACACGCTCGACACCACGGTGCACTTCGCCATCGACGGCGACGGGCAGCCCGACACCTTTGTCTACACCGGCGACATCCACGCCATGTGGCTGCGCGACTCCGGGGCGCAGGTGTGGCCCTACGTGCGCTATGCCGCCACCGACCAGGCCCTGCGGCAACTCATTGCCGGCGTCATCAACCGTCAGATGCGCTGCATCGTGCTCGACCCCTATGCCAACGCCTTCAACCTCGGCCCCACCGGCAGCGAGTGGAGCAAGGACCTGACCACGATGCTCCCGGAACTACACGAGCGCAAGTACGAAATCGACTCGCTGTGCTACCCGCTGCGGCTCGCCTATGAGTACTGGCGCGCCACGAGCGACGCGTCGGTGTTCGGCGACACCTGGCTGGCGGCCATCGAGCGCATCCTCGACGTGTTCACCGCCCAGCAGCAGAAGCACGACCGCGGCCCCTACCGCTTCCAGCGCACCACCGCCGTGGGCACCGACACGCGCAGCAACAGCGGCTACGGCAACCCCGTGCGCCCCGTGGGGCTCATCGCATCGGCCTTCCGCCCTAGCGACGACGCCACCATCTTCCAGTTCCTGATTCCGAGCAACTTTATGGCCGTCACCTCGCTGCGCAAGGCGGCCACCATCCTCACCCAGGTGAACCTCAACCAGCCGCTGGCGCAGCGCTGCACCGCGCTGGCCGACGAGGTGGAGCACGCACTGCGCGAGCACGCCGTGGTCCACCACCCCAAGTATGGCGACATCTACGCCTACGAGGTCGATGGCTACGGCGGCCAGAACCTGATGGACGATGCCAACGTGCCCAGCCTGCTGGCCATGCCCTATCTGGGCGACGTGCCCGCCAGCGACCCCGTCTACCAGAACACGCGCCGCTTCGTGCTCAGCGACGACAACCCCTACTTCTTCCACGGCAGCGCCGGCGAGGGCATCGGCGGGCCTCATGTGGGCAAAGACATGATCTGGCCCATGAGCATCATGATGCGCGCCTTCACCAGCAACGACGATGCCGAGATTGCCCAATGCCTGCGCACGCTGCTCGCCACCGACGCCGGCACGGGCTACATGCACGAGTCGTTCCACAAAGACGACCCCGCCAACTACACCCGCCGCTGGTTCGCCTGGCAGAACACGCTCTTCGGCGAGCTCATCATCAAGCTCATCGACGACGGCCGGCTCAACCTGTTGAATTCCATTTAATCTGTTAACGAACCAATATGAAAAAACTGATTCCCTTTGCCGCTGCGGCGCTGTGCGCACTGCTGCTGGCATGCAACGGCGGCGGCAAGTCGACCACCGACTCTGGCACAACCCAGTCGGGCCTCAACCCGGCCCACTTCGCCGACACCGTCGGCGGCAAACCCGTGGCCCTGTACCGCCTCACCGACGACAGCGGCATGGAGGTGTGTGTGACCAACTATGGCGGGCGCATCGTGAGCATCATGGTGCCCGACCGCGACGGCACCCCGCGCGACGTGGTGCTCGGCTTCGACTCCATCAAGCCCTATGTGGAGGTGGAGGGCAACAACTTCGGTGCCATCATCGGCCGCTACGGCAACCGCATCGAGGCCGGACGCTTCACCCTCGACGGCCACACCTACCAGCTGCCGCAGAACAACTTCGGCCACAGCCTGCACGGCGGCCCGGAGGGCTTCTACACGCAGGTGTGGGACGTGGACAGCGCGCGCTCCGACAAGCGCCAGCTCACGCTCCGCCACCGCTCGCCCGACGGCTTTGCCGGCTATCCCGGCAATCTCGACGCCACCGTCACCTACCGCCTCACCGGCGACGGCACGCTCGAAATCCAAT
>CAMVDK010000338.1 GCA_947166165.1 uncultured Porphyromonadaceae bacterium | reverse complement strand
GTGGACGACTGGCTCCTCGAGCAGGCTTGAACGATGGACGATACAGATTGACCCCAACGGCAACAAGAACCGCTGCCATCATTTATATAATGTTTAGAAAAACATAATACAATGGATACAAAAACTCGACATCCTCACCCCTCATTGCGCGATTGGTTCAGCGACAAGGCCATCGCACACAGTGCAACGCACACGAAAAGGGTGCCCGCCCTGGCACTGTGCATCGCGTATTGCGCACTGTGCATCCCTCTCATGGCTTGGGATCTGTCCAGCGGTGGATTCTACTACGACTTCGTAGGCGACGATGAGGTGGCGGTGACGCGCGCCACCGACCTTCACCATCGCAGCCTCTACCACGGTGTGGTCATCGTGCCCGAGCAGGTATATGCCGACGGTTTCAACTACCGCGTGACGGCCATCGCCGACAGCGCGATGCTCGGTGCCGACATCACCGAGGTGCAGCTGCCGCCGTCGGTGACCCGCATCGGACGCGCGGCCTTCGCCCACTGCTCACAGTTGGCCAGCATCACCCTGCCCGCTCACCTCGAGGCCGTGCCGCCCTACATGATGGCCGGCACCGACGTGGCCAACATCGTCATCCCCGAGGGCGTCGGCCTCATCGGCGAAGGAGCCTTCAGCGAATGCACCAACCTCCACACCGTGCTGCTGCCTGCCAGTGTCACCCAGCTCGACGCCAACGCGATGAGCGATTGCTTCAACCTCTTCGAGGTCTACTGCGCCGCCCCCTGGCCGCCCATAGTGAGCGGAGGCATCGACCAGTTCCTGGCCATGAGCGGCATCGATGTCGTGGTGCCAAACGGACGCGCCCAGCAGCGATATGCCGAGCACCCTGTGTGGGGCGACTCCGACCATTTCTCGCTCTGGACAGCTGACGACGTCTACCTCGACCGCTCCGAACTCACCACCACCGAGCTCGACGGCGGGTACACCCGCATCGACCTGGGCGGCGGACTCGCCTTCCGCATCTACGGCCCCGACGGCCTGCCCGTGGCCCTCACCGCCGCCGACCACTACTACATCGCCACCCCCACCGGAGCCACCGACTATGTGGCCGCCGCCACCACACTAATGGCCGAAAGCGACGATGTGCTGCCCTTCACCATCGGCCACACACCCACCGCCGCTCCTCTGCCCGAGGCCGACAAGCTTGAGCCACTCATCCAAGCCTACAACGGAGCCATACACATCAGAGGCGACCAAAACGGCACATGGACCTCCGTCTACGACACCAGCGGCCGCCTCTACTACCAGCATCCCACCCTGCAAACCACCATCGACGGCCTGCCCACGGGGCGCATCTACATCGTCGTGGTGGGCAACGTAGTGCGGAAAGTGGCGCTCTGAATCTCCCACTCCGAGGGCCGCGGCCGTGGCCTATACATCAGCCAAAATGGCGAAATCGCGCGAAATTAGGCTGCACCTCGGCAAAAAAGCAAGCAAGCTTGCTTGTTTTGCGCTCGGTTTGCACTAATTTTGCGCTGCAATCGCGAAATTAGGCTGCACCTCGGCAAAAAAGCAAGCGAGCTTGCTTGTTTTGCGCTCGGTTTGCACTAATTTTGCACAATATTTTGAACATTGAATATGAACAAGAATCGAAACATAGCCATCGTGTGTGGTGGCGACAGCTCAGAACATGATGTGTCGATGCGCTCGGCACAGGGTTTATACTCGTTTTTCGACCACTCGCGCTACAACGTCTACATCGTTGAGGTGCAAGGGCTCGACTGGCACGTGAACCTGCCAGAAGGCGGCACGGCGGTGATTGACCGCAACGATTTCTCCTACACCCATCAGGGCGTGAAGGTGAAGTTCGACTATGCCTACATCACCATCCATGGCACACCGGGCGAGAACGGCATCATTCAGGGCTACTTCGATTTGATGCGTGTGCCCTACAGCACCTGCAACGTGCTTGTCGAGGCGCTCACCTTCGACAAGTTCGCGCTTGTCAACTACCTGCGCGCCTTCGGTATCAATGTGGCCGACAGCGTGCTGCTTCGGCGCGGCGAGGAGGACCGCTACAGCGCGACCGACATCGAGCGGCTGCTCGGCATGCCTTGCTTTGTGAAGCCCGTGGCCGACGGCTCGAGCTTTGGCGTGACCAAGGTCAAGAGCGCCGACCAGCTCGACGCGGCACTGGCCAAGGCCTTCAAGCAGTGCGACAGCGTGATGGCCGAGCAATTTCTCGACGGCACCGAGGTCACCGTGGGGTGCTACAAGACGCGGAGCAAGACAGTGGTCTTCCCCGTGACCGAGGTGGTGACCGACAACGAGTTCTTCGACTACGATGCCAAGTATAACGGCCAAGTGGACGAAATCACCCCGGCACGCATCTCCGACCGCCTCACCCGCGAGTTGCAGGAACTCACCAGCCAGATTTACGACATCCTGCACTGCAACGGCATCATCCGCATCGACTACATCATCACGCGCGAGGCCGATGGCTCCGACCGCATCAATCTGCTTGAAATCAACACCACGCCGGGCATGACAGCCACGAGTTTCATCCCGCAG
>CAMVDK010000337.1 GCA_947166165.1 uncultured Porphyromonadaceae bacterium | reverse complement strand
GCATATTTCGACAGATTCTCGACCACCTGCTGGGCGAAGCCGCGATACTCGATGCCGTCGAACATGCGACCGAGCACCTTGGCGGTGTCTTCGAGCGACTCCTTCTTGCCCATCTGCGACGAGCCCGGGTCGAGGTAGGTCACGCCCATTCCCAGGTCGTTGCCGGCCACCTCAAACGAGCAGCGCGTGCGCGTGCTGGTCTTCTCGAACAGCAGCACGATGTTCTTGCCTGCGAGATACTTGTGGGGGACACCGGCGCGCTTCATGCGCTTGAAATCCTTGGCAAGTTCAAGCAGATACTGAATCTCCTCGGTGGTGAAGTCGAGCAACTTCAAGAAACTTCTTCCTGATAAACTTCTTGGCATAGTAGTGAAAATTAGTTTAGTTTAGGTGAATATTAATGGTTGAAAATTTGCTGACCGTCGCGCCGGCCGGGGCTGCGCGCCCGAAGCGCCGGCGGGTTTCAAGCGGCAAAGGTAGGCATTTTCAGCCACATGCGCAACGATTTCAACATTTTTATGCTTTTCGAGGCGGAAGGCCTATTTTTCGCGACACAAAAGTTGGCGCCGATGTTGGCTGTTCGCAATAAAAATAGTATCTTTGCAGGCGAAAATCCTTCTAATTGCAAAGCCGACGATAACCAACCCTTCAATAACATACATAAAACATGACCGTATGAACAATTCTGTGATCACATTCCCGCTGCCGGCCAACGAGCCGGTGAAGGCCTACCTGGCCGGCTCGCCCGAGCGTGTTGCCCTTGAGAAAGAACTTGAGCGCCAGAGCAACCTGGTGGTCGACATCCCCATCATCATCGGTGGCAAGGAGATCCGCACCGGCGACACGGGCCAAATCACCTGCCCGCACGACCACAAGCACGTGCTGGCCACCTACCACAAGGTGGGCCGCAAGGAGGTGGAGCTGGCCATCGAGACAGCCATGGAGGCCTGGAAGCAGTGGAGCCGCACGCCGTGGACCACCCGCGCCGCCATCGTGATGAAGATGGCCGAGCTGCTGGCCACCAAATACCGCCCCATCATGAACGCCGCCTGCATGCTGGGCCAGAGCAAGAACATCTACCAGGCCGAAATCGACTCGGCCTGCGAGACCATCGACTTCTTCCGCTACAACGTGCACTACGCATCGAAAATCTACGCCATGCAGCCCAAGGACGGCGTGGGCCAGCTCAACCACACTGAGTACCGCCCGCTGGAGGGCTTCGTGCTCGCCGTGACGCCGTTCAACTTCACCTCGATCGCTTCGAACCTGTGCATGACGCCGGCGCTGATGGGCAATGTGGCGCTCTGGAAGCCCTCCACCACCGCCCTGCTGAGCAACTACTACCTCATGCAGCTCTACAAGGAAGCCGGCCTGCCCGACGGCGTGGTGAACTTCCTGCCCGGCAGTGGCGCGCTCATCGGCGAGGTGGCCACGCAGTCGAAGCACTTTGCCGGCATCCACTTCACCGGCAGCACGGCCACCTTCAAGAGCCTCTGGAAGCAGGCCAGCCTGAACGTGGACCAGTATGTGTCGTATCCGCGCCTGGTGGGCGAGACCGGCGGCAAGGACTTCATCTTCGTGCATCCCTCGGCCGACCCCAAGGCGGTGGCCACGGCAGCCTTCTGCGGAGCCTTCGAGTTCCAGGGACAGAAGTGCTCGGCCGCATCGCGCATGTACATTCCCAAATCCATGTGGCCCGGCGTGCTCGATGACATCAAGCGCATGGCCGCCGAGGTGAAGATGGGCGACGTGATGGACGCATCGAACTTCATCAACGCCGTCATCGACGAGGCCTCGTTCGACAAGTGTAAGTCCTACATCGACTATGCGGCCCAGGCCGCCGACGCCCAGATTGTGGTGGGCGGCAAGTGCGACAAGAGCGTGGGCTGGTTCGTTGAGCCCACTGTGATCGAGACCAGCAACCCGCACTTCAAGTCGATGGAAGAGGAGATTTTCGGCCCGGTGCTCACCGTCTACCCCTACGACGACGACAAGGTCGAGGAGACCGTGCAGCTTTGCGACACCACGTCGCCCTACGGACTGACGGGTGCCGTGTTCGGTCGCTGCCGCATGGCCGTGGAGCGCATCAGCGACCAGCTGAGTTATGCCGCCGGCAACTTCTACATCAACGACAAACCCACGGGTGCCGTGGTGGGCATGCAGCCCTTCGGCGGAGCACGTGCCAGCGGTACCAACGACAAGGCTGGCGGCGAGTTCAACCTCATCCGCTGGATCATCCCGCGCGTCATCAAGGAGACGCTCGTCTCGCCCACCGACTACCGCTACACCTACCTCAAATGAACATATATGCGAAAAAGTGGGGTTAATGCCCCACTTTTTCGCAGTTTTATGCTCTTTTATCTTGCATACTGAAATAATATTTAGTAAATTTGCAAAATATTTCGCACCGCGTATTCCTACGCCTGCCGAACTTGACTAAATCAACTGTTTTCATTATCTAAATTTATGCTTATGGGAACATTCAAAACTTTCATGATGTCGCTGGCTGTGGCTTCATTCCTCCCTGTGGCGGCTCAG
>CAMVDK010000336.1 GCA_947166165.1 uncultured Porphyromonadaceae bacterium | reverse complement strand
GACGTCTCGCTCACCTACCACAAGTTCACCCGCTCGCTCACCTGCCACTACTGCGGCCACACCATCACCCTGCCCAACCTGTGCCCAGCCTGCCAGATGCCCGGCATCGAGGTCATCGGCTACGGCACCGAGCGCATCGAAGACGCCATCGACCAGGTGTTCCCCGGCGAGAAAATCGCACGCATGGACCTCGACACCACACGCGCCAAGGCCAGCTACGACCGCATCATCGACGACTTCTCGGCCCACAAAACCAACATACTCGTCGGCACCCAGATGGTGACCAAAGGGCTCGACTTCGACGGCGTGAGCGTGGTGGGCATCCTCAATGCCGACACCATGATCTCGTTCCCCGACTTCCGCGCCAGCGAGCGCGCCTTCGACATGATGGAGCAAGTGGCCGGACGCGCCGGACGCGCACACCGCCAGGGACTCGTCGTGCTGCAGACCAGCGAGCCCACCCACCCCGTGATCGGCTTCGTTGTCGCCCACGACTACGAAGGCTTCTTCCACCACGAGCTCCAGGAGCGGCGGCAGTTCGCCTTCCCGCCGTTCGTGCGCATGATCAACATCTACCTCCGCCACACCGACGAGGCCACCGTGGCCGAGCTCGCTGTGCGCTACAGTCAGCTGCTCCGCAACACCTTCGGCAACCGCGTGCTCGGACCCGAAGCGCCACCCGTGGGACGCGTGCAGCAGCTCTTCATACGCCAGGTGGTGCTCAAGATGGAAATGCAGGCCTCGATGACCAAGGTCAAGAAAATTCTGCGCCAGCTCTACGAGCAGATGCTCACCCTCGACGGCCGCATGAAGTCGATCCGCCTCCACTACGACGTCGACCCCGTGTAGCTCCCCCCCCCGCGAACGCACAACCGTCATACCTTGTTACAATAAATGCTTCACTTGTTATTCTTTATTAAAAATAGGGGGGGGTATTTGGAGGTTATGTAATTATTAGTATATTTGCGGCATTCATTCTATCAACATTCAAAAACCACATGATTATGAAAAAGCTTTACGTTCTGATCACGGCCCTGCTTGGCGTGCTCGGCAGTCAGGCGCAGACGGCCGACAACTATGTGCCGCTGGTGCGCGAGGGGGTGAAGTGGATTTATGCTTACGTCCCTATGTATGACGAGAGTGGATATTACAGCCGATTCTCAGTCGAGATCCGCGGTGAGATTGAGCTTGATGGCGTGGAATACAAGCAGTGCTGGCGCACCTACATCGACACAAACAACAGCCACAATGAGGGCGAAACGGAATTACTGGCTTATGTGCGCGAGGAAGGCAAATGCGTGTATGCCGTATTGCCCAACCACGACTCGCTCTCACACACCAATCCCGGAATTGCCGGCGAAAAAAGCGATGAATGGCTTGTGTATGACTTCAACGACATTCCAACCTTCTACAGCAAGCTGCCGAAGGAAACGTTCTACACTCTGCAAGGACCTATTGAGCGCGGCTTCGAAGCGCAAGAAACTGATTTCGTATCTGTTAACGGCAAGCAATGCAAGGCCTGGGCCATCAACGAGCCAGAATTGCAAGGCACATTGGTTGAAGGCTACGGCATGCTGGGCGACATGCACGACCAACTTTTCGACCCCTATTTCAGGTCGTTCAATGCATGGTCGGGGAGCAACCCAATGACTTGCGGGGTGTATTCCATTGTTGAGGATGGGAAAGAAGTGTATCACTTCGCAGATTACGACAGTATGATGCCAAACGACACACCCACCATCAATGCCGACGTCAACGGCGACGGCTCGGTCGACATCAACGACGTGAACGCCGTGATCAACATCTTGCTTGCGCAGTGACAGTATTTTAGACTAAAAGGCCGCGGTTTTTTTAGATTAAAAGGCCGCGGTTTTTTTAGACATACGAACACAAGCGTTTGCTTTGGTTGGGGTAATAAGAACATAAGGCTTTGATTTCGCTGGAAGCTCGGTTGCAAAACTGTAGAGCCGTCATATATGGCGGCTCGGCGACCGAATGAAATGCGCGGCAGCCCACATCCTCAAAACCCGGCAGTAGGGCCATGACCTGTCATGGCCGGATGACCGAATCAATCCCCCCCGGAACGTCCGTAAAAAATCATCCGCAAACCCGCAATGGCTTGACGGACAAACGAATGTGTTTCGGTAACCGGGCGTGACAGGTCACGCCCCTACAGTCATCGCATCGGCCTCGGCAACCAACTGGCCACGCCCCCTTCCCTACTTTGGCAATTCACGGCCCTGCATCTTCTTCATATACCCGTATTTTTTGTGGCGTTTCACCTCGCGCCAGGCCGCGCTGATTCACGGAAAAATTCGGTGCACCAGCCAAACCCTGTGTCTATATCGATAACCAATACTCGAAGAGTGTCCTTTGTGATCACTTAAAAACTTAATAAATGTTACGATAAGCACCATATTTGTTATGCTTTATTAAAAATGGGGGGGGTGTTTGGAGGTTCAATAATAATTAGTATATTTGCGACATCATTCTATCAACCTCTAAATTCAACGAACGATGAAAAAGATAGTATTGTTTTTATTTGCTCTGCTGCTGAGTTTGCCG
>CAMVDK010000335.1 GCA_947166165.1 uncultured Porphyromonadaceae bacterium | reverse complement strand
GCTCAGCAATCAAGCCCAATTCGGCTCAAGCAATTTATAGAACCCACCTTAAACAACTGGAGCAAAAGGCAAGTTTTTTGCTGGGTCACGCCTTTTGTGTCAGTTTAACAGATAATAAGTGGACCCGCATCAAAACCATTAAAATTCAGTAAGATGAAAAAGTATTTACTCCTGGCCCTTCTTGCTGCGACGGCTTCGGTAGGAGCTATGGCGCAAGACGAAGAGCAACAACCCACCAAGACCTACACGGTGCAGAAAATCTCCAACCCCGCCTGTGGCGAGCGTCAGATTGACGGCCTCGTGCCGGGTGGCGACCGTGCAAACAGCTACACATGGCGCCTGGCCATGCGCGACGACGAAATCTACGTGGCCACCACGCGCAACATCGCCAACGCGCTGGTCAACATGTACGCCCCCTCGTTCACCTCGGCCGGCATCTCGACCGACACCTTCTGGGCGATGATCGACGCGGTGACCAACGGCGACATTCCCCGCGATGCCTCGACCGACGGCGCACACATCATCTGCTACAACCGCACCACGGGCGACTTCAAGGTGGTCTACACCGCCGAGCCCACCGTCTACTTCCGCATGGCCGTCACCTTTGGCGACGATGTCTACTTCGGCTCCTACTCGGCCGACCCCCGCGTGGCTCAGTACATCCTCAAGCTCGACCGCGATGGCAACTTTACCAAGGTGTTCCAGACCATGGGCTCGGTGTCGCTGCGCGCCAACTGCGAGTATGACGGACACCTGTTCTTTGCCGGTGCCGACGACCGCGAGGTGGTCGAGGGCGACCGCATTCCCACCAAGCTGGCCGTGCTGCGCAAGAGCAACACCGACGACACCGTGTGGGAGCGCGTGGCCGACTACAAGGACTTCGGCGAGATTCCCTTCGACCCCATCCAGGGCAGCTGGGCCGGCGCGCCCATCTGGGAGCTGGCCAACCACAACGGCTACATCTATGCCACCGCACCGAGCACCCAAGGCTTCGTGATCTTCCGCGGACATCCCGCCCAGGGCGACGAGGTGGCCAACGAGTACGGCTGGTACTGGGAAGAGGTGGCCGGACTCAACAACGGCATCAACAACCCCGGCCTGAGCGACATCGAGGGCGGCGAGCCCGGCACCATGCGCTCGCTCATCGGCTCGGTGTATGAGTTTAATGGCGAGCTCTATGCCTACAACTTCGACCACTCGTTCGGTGGCGAGGCTGCAGCCTTTGCCGGCATCATGCAGCAGATTGCCGGACAAGACGTGAAGGCTTCCAACTACCTGTTCTACCTCTACAACTCGCTCCAGAACCCGCAGAAGGTGTGGAAACTCGACGACACCACCGGCAAATTTGTGGAGTGCAAGAACTTCACCAGCCTCACCGAAGGCACCACCAACGAGTATGTGTGGCGCATGGGCGAGTACGACGGCGACCTCTACATCTCCACCATGGACGCCGGCATCTTCTACGGCTACCTCACGCAGCTCACCAACGGCAGCTTCTTCACCATGACTCCCGAGGAGCGCGCCACCAAGATTGAGTACATCAAAACCCTCATCGACATCCTGCTCACCGCCAAGGGCAACGAGCTGGCCGACAGCCTGCGCGAAAAGCTCGAGCAACTCAAGGCCTTCCTCGACCAGTTTGTGGAGGCCGAACAGGTCGACGAGAACACCGTGGTCATCTTCATCCACCTGCAGGAGCTCCTCAACGAGGTGTTCAGCATCATCGAGGACTACATCAACAGCCAGCTGGCCGGCGACACCGACAACCTTGCCCGCCACAAACTGCGCGGCGACAGCCAGAACGCCCTGTCGGAAGACCTGCTGCGTGCCATGGCACAGATCAGCAACCTGCCCGACGACTACATCGACAACCTCGTCGCCGAGGCCAGCCAGCAGCTCAGCACCACCGACTACGACGTGGTGCAGAACCGCCTCGACCTGAGCCTGCGCGACATCATCACCGCCGCCCTCGACTTGATTCGCGACAACATGCAGCAAATCTACGACAAGATCGACCTTGAGGGCATCCAGATGTACCTCTACATCAACCGCGCCGTGGTCAACAACGAGTGGGGCTTCGACCTGATGCGCACCTCCGATGGCGAGAACTTCGAGGTGATCACCCGCACCGGCTTCAACGACAAGTACAACTACGGCTGCTCGGCCTTCCTGGCCACCGACGAGGGCCTGTACATCGGAACCTGCAACCCGTTCTACGGCGGACAGCTCTACCTGCTCACCAACGATGTGCCCGACACGGGCATTAACGACGTGGTCGACGCTCGCCAGCTCAACGACGCCAAGAGCGACGTCTACTACACGCCGCTCGGCCAGCGCATTGAAGGCCGTCCGACCACCGCTGGCATCTACATCAACGCCGGCAAGGTGGTTGTGGTGAAATAACATCATTATTTTTGCGAACATTGATCAGCTTCACGAGTGGGGCGGCCTGCATGAAGGCCGCCCCACCTTCTTTAAAAATGTTAAATCACGCTACTGTATTTTGCCATAAGCGCAAAATTCGTTTATTTTGTACAATATTTCAGCAGCCTATCTGTTTCGGTGGGCT
>CAMVDK010000334.1 GCA_947166165.1 uncultured Porphyromonadaceae bacterium | reverse complement strand
GGCGCGTGGAACTCACCGGCGCCAGCGACCTGAACGGGCTCATGGGCTCGGCCTATGTGGCTCCCGACGGCAAGGAACTCGTAGTAGTGTACGTCAACATGAGCCACACGGCGACGGTCGCCACTGTGGCCACTGCCGGCGACGTCAGCCGGCAGCCCCTCAGCATCGGCACCTACACCACCAGCGAGAGCCTGGCGCTGCACTACGACCGCAATCTCGACACCGGCGACACCGGCCAGGAAATCGAAATCCCCGCCCGCTCGGTGGTGACCGTGGTCATGCAGCTGGGCCAGAAAGCGCAGCCGGCCACCGGCGACCTGAATGGCGACGGCCGCATCGACATCGACGACGTGAACCAGATCATCAACATCGTGCTGGGCAAGGCGCCTGCCACACCGCAGGCCGACCTGAACGGCGACGGCCGCACCGACATCGACGACGTGAACGCCATGGTGAACATCGTGTTGGGAGCGCACATGTGAAAAGTTTTTCGTAACTTTGGCGCCGGAAACGCAAACTTTGACACCGTTATGAACACCAAGATTCTGCTCGCACTGAGCCTAATGGCCATGTCGGCCGCCGGACTGGCGCGCCCGCAGGGCACGCTGCAGCGCGACTTCACCCAGCAGGAAGCCACCCCGGTCGACCACCGCGTGGCGCCGGCCATGCGCTTGTTCACCAGCCAGAGCGTGGAGCGCGAAATTGCCCGCGTGCAGCGGCTGCTCACCAACCGCAAACTCGCCGACATGTTTGCCAAGTGCTTCCCCAACACGCTCGACACCACCGTGCACTTTGCCATCGACGGCCAGGGCCGCCCCGACACCTTCGTCTACACGGGCGACATCCACGCCATGTGGCTGCGCGACTCGGGAGCGCAAGTGTGGCCCTATGTGCGATATGCCGCTGCCGACGAGCCGCTGCGGCAGCTCATTGCCGGCGTCATCAACCGCCAGATGCGCTGCATTGTGCTCGACCCATATGCCAACGCCTTCAACCTCGGTCCCACGGGCAGCGAGTGGAGCAAAGACCTGACCACTATGCTGCCCGAGCTGCACGAGCGCAAGTATGAAATCGACTCGCTGTGCTACCCGCTGCGGCTGGCCTACGAGTACTGGCGCACCACGGGCGACGCTTCGGTGTTCGGCGACACCTGGCTGGCGGCCATCGAGCGCATCCTCGACGTGTTCACCGCCCAGCAGCAGAAGCACGACCGCGGCCCCTACCGCTTCCAGCGCACCACCGCCGTGGGCACCGACACGCGCAGCAACAGCGGCTACGGCAACCCCGTGCGCCCCGTGGGGCTCATCGCATCGGCCTTCCGCCCTAGCGACGACGCCACCATCTTCCAGTTCCTGATTCCGAGCAACTTTATGGCCGTCACCTCGCTGCGCAAGGCGGCCACCATCCTCACCCAGGTGAACCTCAACCAGCCGCTGGCGCAGCGCTGCACCGCGCTGGCCGACGAGGTGGAGCACGCACTGCGCGAGCACGCCGTGGTCCACCACCCCAAGTATGGCGACATCTACGCCTACGAGGTCGATGGCTACGGCGGCCAGAACCTGATGGACGATGCCAACGTGCCCAGCCTGCTGGCCATGCCCTATCTGGGCGACGTGCCCGCCAGCGACCCCGTCTACCAGAACACGCGCCGCTTCGTGCTCAGCGACGACAACCCCTACTTCTTCCACGGCAGCGCCGGCGAGGGCATCGGCGGGCCTCATGTGGGCAAAGACATGATCTGGCCCATGAGCATCATGATGCGCGCCTTCACCAGCAACGACGATGCCGAGATTGCCCAATGCCTGCGCACGCTGCTCGCCACCGACGCCGGCACGGGCTACATGCACGAGTCGTTCCACAAAGACGACCCCGCCAACTACACCCGCCGCTGGTTCGCCTGGCAGAACACGCTCTTCGGCGAGCTCATCATCAAGCTCATCGACGACGGCCGGCTCAACCTGTTGAATTCCATTTAATCTGTTAACGAACCAATATGAAAAAACTGATTCCCTTTGCCGCTGCGGCGCTGTGCGCACTGCTGCTGGCATGCAACGGCGGCGGCAAGTCGACCACCGACTCTGGCACAACCCAGTCGGGCCTCAACCCGGCCCACTTCGCCGACACCGTCGGCGGCAAACCCGTGGCCCTGTACCGCCTCACCGACGACAGCGGCATGGAGGTGTGTGTGACCAACTATGGCGGGCGCATCGTGAGCATCATGGTGCCCGACCGCGACGGCACCCCGCGCGACGTGGTGCTCGGATTCGACTCCATCAAGCCCTATGTTGAGGTGGAAGGCAACAACTTCGGCGCCATCATCGGCCGCTACGGCAACCGCATCGAGGATGGCCGCTTCACCCTCGATGGCCGCACCTGCCAGCTGCCGCAGAACAACTTCGGCCACAGCCTGCACGGCGGCCCCGAGGGCTTCTACACGCAAGTGTGGGATGTCGACAGCGCGCGCACCGACAAACGCCAGATCACACTCTGCCACCGCTCGCCCGACGGCTTCGCCGGCTATCCCGGCAACCTCGACGCCACCGTCACCTACCGCCTCACCGGCGACGGCACGCTCGAA
The DNA here is from genome assembly GCA_947166165.1 of uncultured Porphyromonadaceae bacterium. GTDB lineage: Bacteria > Bacteroidota > Bacteroidia > Bacteroidales > Muribaculaceae > Sodaliphilus. The sequence goes on along the minus strand of CAMVDK010000334.1, from coordinate 7 downwards.
ATCCAAT
>CAMVDK010000333.1 GCA_947166165.1 uncultured Porphyromonadaceae bacterium | reverse complement strand
GCAGCTCACGCTTGCCAACCCGGTCACCGACACCTACACCGCCGACGACATCGTGCCCGCCGCCAGCGGCGTGTACTACTTCGGTTTCCACGACATCTCGGTGGCCCGCTACGGCGCCACGCTCATCCACAAGTTCACCGTCACCAAGGTCAAGGACGCCCCCGCCGGTGTGGAGGGCGACGTCGACGGCAACGGCAAGGTGGATGTCGACGACATGAACATCCTCATCAACATCATCCTCGGCTACGACAGCGCCGACCGCTACGAAGGCCGCGCCGACGTTGACCAGAGCGGCAACGTCGACATCGACGACGTGAACGCCATCGTCAACATCATGCTGGCCCAGTGACGCGCCACCAGCGCCACCGCCAGCCCAGCAGTGGGGGGGCACCGGTCCAGGCCGGTGTCCCCCACTGTCACCACTGCCGGAAGCCCCCGCCGAGGCCGTGATAATGTTAATCTTGTAAAAAAATATTGCGTGGTTTGATAATTATGACTATCTTTGCAAATCTTAACTAATAACTTAATTTTCAAAACTCGTAATAATGGCAAAAGTCAAAGGTGCTGTAACAGTCAACACCGAGCGCTGCAAGGGCTGCAACCTGTGTGTGGTGGCCTGCCCTAAAGGCGTGCTCGCGTTGATGCAGAAAGAAGTGAACAACCGTGGTTACCACTTTGCCCACATGGCAAATCCCGACGAATGCATCGGCTGCTCGAGCTGCGCGCTCGTGTGTCCCGACGCATGCATCGAGGTGTATCGCGTGACCGAGAAGTGAACGTCCGCCAGCTGAGCGGCAAGTTTATTAACTGATTAATCCTTTAAAAACTTAAAACTACAATGAACGATAAAGTAATGTTGATGAAGGGTAATGAGGCCTTGGCCATGGCGGCAATCCGCTACGGTGCCGACGGCTATTTCGGCTACCCCATCACCCCGCAGTCGGAGGTTCTTGAGAAGCTGGAGGAGGAGATGCCCTGGGAAACCACCGGTATGGTCGTCCTGCAGGCCGAGAGCGAAGTGGCTGCTATTAATATGGTGTATGCCGGTGCCTCGTGCGGCAAGGCCGTGTTCACTTCGACCTCGAGCCCGGGCTTCAGCCTGATGCAGGAAGGCATGAGCTACATGTGCGCCAGCGAGGTGCCCGCCCTGGTGATCAACGTGATGCGTGGCGGCCCCGGTCTGGGCACCATCCACCCCTCGCAGGCCGACTACTTCCAGGCTTGCAAGGGCGGCGGTCATGGCGACTACCACCCCATCGTGCTCGCTCCCGCCAGCGTACAGGAGATGGCCGACTTCGTGGCCCTGGGCTGGGACCTGGCGTTCAAATACCGCTGCGTGTCGCTCATCCTGGCCGACGGCTTGATTGGCCAGATGATGGAGAAGGTGGTGCTGCCCGAGCAGCGCCCGCGCCGCACCGAAGAGGAAATCCGCAAGCAGTGCCCATGGGCCGTGATGGGCCGCGAAGGCATGCGCCCCAAAAACATCATCACCTCGCTCGAACTCGACGACGACAAGATGGAGGCCAACAACCACCGCTTCCAGGCCACCTACCGCGAGATTGAGAAGAACGAGGTGCGCTGCGAGCTGGTCGACACCGACGACTGCGACTACCTCATGGTGGCCTTTGGCTCGATGGCACGCATCGGCATGAAAGTGATGGAGATGGCCCGCGAAGAGGGCATCAAGGTCGGACTCGTACGCCCCATCACCCTGTGGCCGTTCCCCAGCAAGCAGATCGCCGAGGTGGCACAGCACGTGAAAGGCATCCTCGTGCCCGAGCTCGCCGCCGGACAGCTCATCGAGGACGTGAAACTCGCCGTGGAGTGCAAGGTGCCCGTGGCTCACTTCGACCGCCTGGGCGGAAACGTGCCCTCGCCCGAGGAAGTGCTCAATTCACTCAAAGAACAACTCGTTAAAGCTTGATTACCATGACCGAGAACAATATCATCAAACCTGAGAACAGGGTCTACAAACGCCCGTCGTTACTCAACGAAGCTCACATGCACTACTGCCCGGGCTGCAGCCACGGTGTGGTGCACAAACTCGTGGCCGAAGTCATCGAGGAACTGGGTCTGCAGGAGAAAGCCATCGGCGTGTCGCCCGTAGGCTGCTCGGTGTTCGCCTACAACTACATCGACATCGACTGGCTCGAGGCCGCCCACGGCCGCGCCACAGCCATGGCCACCGCCGTCAAGCGACTCATGCCCGACAAGGCCGTGTTCACCTACCAGGGCGACGGCGACTTCGCCGCCATCGGCACCTGCGAGAGCATCCACGCCTGCAACCGCGGCGAGAGCATCGTGATCATCTTCATCAACAACGCCATCTACGGCATGACCGGCGGACAGATGGCCCCCACCACCCTGCTGGGCCAGAAGACCGCCACATGCCCCTACGGCCGCCGCGCCGACCTCAACGGCTATCCCCTGTCAATCACCCCGCTGCTGGCGCAGCTCGACGGCACACGCTATGTGACCCGCCAGAGCGTCCACACCCCCGCCAACGTGCGCAAAACCAAGGCTGCCATCAAGAAGGCTTTCCTCAACAGCATGGAAGGCAAGGGCACCTCGGTGGTCGAAGTGGTGAGCACCTGCAACACCGGCTGGAAACTCACC
>CAMVDK010000332.1 GCA_947166165.1 uncultured Porphyromonadaceae bacterium | reverse complement strand
GTATGCCTATCCAGGCACACCGTCGACCGAAATCACCGAGTTCATCCAGCAGCACCCTCTCGCCAAGGAGCGCGGTGTGCACAGCACCTGGAGCACCAACGAGAAAACGGCCATGGAGGCTGCCATCGGTGCCTCGTTTGCCGGAAAACGCGCCCTGGTGTGCATGAAGCACGTGGGCATGAACGTGTGCGCCGACGCCTTTGTCAACTCGGCCATGACCGGCGCCAACGGTGGCCTGGTGGTCACCGCTTGCGACGACCCCTCGATGCACTCGTCGCAGAACGAGCAGGACTCGCGGTTCTACGCCGAATTCGCCATGATGCCCTGCTTCGAACCCTCGTCGCAGCAAGAGGCCTACCGCATGATAGGTCAGGCATACGACTTCAGCGAGCAATTCCGCATCCCCGTGCTCATGCGCATGACCACCCGCATGGCGCACTCGCGTGCCGTGGTCGAGACCGGCGAGGCCCGGGCCGAGAACGAGCTCCACTTCCCCGACAATCCACGCCAGTGGGTGCTGCTGCCCGCCAATGCCAAGGTGCGCAACGTGCAGCTCATCAAGGACTATGCCGAGTTTGAGCACCAGAGCGAGACCATGGGCAACAACATCTACACCGACGGTGCTGACCACAGCATGGGCATCATAGCCTGCGGCATCGCCTACAACTACCTGATGGAGAACTATCCCGACGGCTGCCCGTTCCCGGTGCTCAAGATTTCGCAATACCCGCTGCCCAAGGCCATGATCCGCCGCATGGCGGCCGAGTGCCAGAGCATCATGGTGATGGAAGAGGGCCAGCCGCTGGTCGAGATGCGCCTGCGCGGTGTGCTCGACACGCCGGTGCCCATCCGCGGCCGCCTCGACGGCTCGTTGCCCCGCACCGGCGAACTCACGCCCGACTGCGTGCGCCAGGCCGTGGGGCTGCCCGCACTGCCGCGCGGCGAGGCTTCGCAAGTGGCTGTGCCGCGTCCGCCGGCGCTATGCCAGGGATGCGGACACCGCGACTTCTACACCGCACTGAACAAGGTCATCAAGCCCATCGAGAGCGCCCGCGTGTTCAGCGACATCGGCTGCTACACGCTCGGTTGGCTCGCTCCGTTCCACGCCTTCAACACCTGCGTGGAGATGGGCGCCTCGGTCACCATGGCGGTGGGTGCCAGCAATTCGGGCGTGCATCCCGCCGTGGCCGTGATTGGCGACTCCACCTTCACCCACAGCGGCATGACCGGCCTGCTCGACGCCGTCAACAGCAAGGCCAACGTGACCATCTGCATCAGCGACAACCTGACCACCGGCATGACCGGCGGACAAGACTCGGCAGGCACCGGCCGGCTCGAGAGCATCTGCACCGGCCTGGGCGTGGAGCCCGATCCTGTGCGCGTGATAGTGCCGCTGCCCAAGAACTATGAGGAGATGGAGCGCGTCATCGCCGAGGAAATCAACTACCGGGGCGTGAGCGTGATCATCGCCCGCCGCGAGTGCATCCAGACCGCCAAGCGCCACGCCGCCCAGCTCAAGAAAAACAACAACGTTCCTAACCTCAAATCCCCGCAAAGACAATGAAGCAAGACATCATATTGTGCGGTGTGGGCGGACAAGGCATCCTCTCCATCGCCACGGTCATCGGATGGGCCGCCCTCGACCAGAACCTGCACCTCAAGCAGGCCGAAGTGCATGGCATGAGCCAGCGTGGCGGCGACGTGCAGAGCAACCTGCGCATCAGCTCCGAACCCATTCACAGCGACCTCATCCCGCTGGGTGGTTGCGACCTCATCGTCTCGCTCGAGCCCATGGAGGCCCTGCGCTATCTGCCTTACCTCAAGCCGGGTGGATGGATCATCACTGCCAGCACTCCGTTTGTCAACATCCCCAACTATCCTGAAATGGATGCCGTGAACGCCGAGCTCGACAAGGTGCAGAACGTGATCCGCCTCGATGTGGAGGCCATTGCCAAGGAGGTGAACTCGCCCCGCAGCGCCAACATGGTGCTGCTCGGTGCCACGGCCTCGGTGCTCGACATCCTCGACGCCGACAAACTCATCGAGGGCATCACCAACGTGTTTGAGCGCAAAGGCCAGGCCATTGTCGACACCAACATTGCCGCCTTCCGGGCCGGCTACGACCACGGCCGCCGCCAGCAGGCATAACCCTTTGCGAGTGCGCAAGCACCAGCCATGACGAAAGGCAAAAGATGGGCTCGCCAAGCTCAATCTTTTGCCTTTCCTTTTGTTGTCAAGTGCCTCAAGGCGTTGCAAGGTCAGGGAATCACGCAGTCGGCAAACCGTGCGTTCGACCAGGCCACGAGCCGGCCTTCGGCATCGGTGGTGATGGTCATCACGCCCAGGTCGGGGCGGTGTTCCATCAGTTTCCGCACGCGTTCGTCGCCCAGCACCATGCAGGCCGTGGCCCAGGCGTCGGCGGTCATGCAGTCGCGCGCGATGATGGTCACACTCAGCAGATTGCTCACCGTCGACTGTCCGGTGGCGGGATTCACGATGTGCGACACGCGTTGCCCGCCATCAATTTGCCGGCTGCGGCGGTAATTGCCGCTGGTGGCCACTGCGCAGCTGTCGGCTGCCACGACCAGCGCCGAGGCGTGCTCGTCGGGCGAGGGCAGGTCGACCGACACATGCCACTGCTCGCCGCGC
>CAMVDK010000331.1 GCA_947166165.1 uncultured Porphyromonadaceae bacterium | reverse complement strand
CGACGTGCCCCCCCCCGGAATTGCCCTCGCGGCGCGTCAGGCGTGGAAGATGTCCCACAAGCCGGTGCCCAGGCCGTAGAGCGAGAGCAGCAGCAGCAAGCCGCCCATGATGCGGTTGATGAGCCACATGCTGCTGATCTTGAAGTGCGAGCGCACCTTGTCGACCGAGTAGGTGATCACCGTCCACCACAGCAAGGCTCCGAGCACAATGAAGATGTAGCCGATTATCACATGGTAGAACCGATGCTCCGGCAGCGGGAAGCCGAAACGCGCGAACAGCGGGATGACCAGGAAGATGATGAGCGGGTTCGACAGCGTGAAGAAGAAGCCAGTCACCATGTCGCGCGTCAAGTCGCCCTTCACGTTAGTGTCCTTCACCGTCTGCACAGGGTTGTGCATGATCATGTAGCACGCATAGGCAATCAGAAACACGCTCCCCAGCACCTGCAGGATGCTCACGTTGGCCTCGATCCAGTCGGTGACAATCGACATGCCCAAGCCCGTGAACAAGCAGTAGAACAGGTCGCTCAGCGCCGCGCCCACACCGGTGTAGAGGCCCGACATGCGGCCCTTGTTCAGCGTGCGCTGCACACACAAGATGCCTATCGGACCCATCGGGGCCGAGAGTATCACGCCTATCGACAGACAGCCTACTATAATAGAAAGGAACGTGCCCAAGAACTACTGATTTTTCACAATAATTTTGCAAAGGTAATCAATTTTTGGAAACCCGAGGCTATTCGGGCGCAAGTTTTTTTGACAAGCGTTGATTTTGTCGGCTTTTATGCGTAATTTTGCAACATCATTACCCATCTGCAACTACAAGCATATGCCCCGTCACCGCATCATTCTGCCTGCCGCGCTGTGGCTGCTCTGCACAGCCGGCGCACTGGCCGCCACCCACTACGCCACGGTCCACAACCGCTTCGACCAGCTCAAGCCGACGGCCACCGTCCACTGCACCACGGGCTGTCGCGGCGAGCGCTTCCTGGCCGACAACGCATCGGCCACACCGCTGCTCGTGGCGCACACCATCGCCATGCCGGCCGGGCGGTTCAGGGTGCAGGCCCGCATGGCCAACCAGCACAACGACGCCCGCAGCAGCTACACCGTGCGCACCGCCAGCGGCGCCAAGCAGCGCGTCCACGACCCCGAATGGGGCATCTACGTGGCGCCGGTGAACACCGGCAACGCCCACACCGAGCGGTGGGAACTCGTGGCCCAATGCGGCAACTCGGCACCCAACGACGAAATCACCGACGAGCGGTCGATGACGCTCACCCTGCGCCACGTGGCCCCCGGCGGCCACACCACCACCCTGGCCTCGCAACGGCTCACCAAGGGCGTGAACCTCTACAACCGGCTCAACACCTTCCAGCTCGAGCTGCACGACGGCACGCTCACCGCCTGGGCCGGCGACGACGAGCTGCAGCAGCTCTTCGCCGTGCCACTGGCCATCGGCGCCCGCAGCGTGCAGGCCGGTTGCCTGGCCGGACCCGGAGCCAAGGTCGAGATAGAGCGCTGCGTGGTGAGCTACGACGAACGCACCACCCCGGCCCCCACACGGCAGTGGACCGTCGAGGCGCTCGACAGCCTCTTGGCCCAGAGCACCGACCCCGTGGAAGGCTACTGGGCTTACCAGGACCGCGACCTCGACGACCGCCACCTGCGCCTGGGCGGACGCTATACCGTGGCCGTGGTGAAGCAGGGCGACGGCTACGAAATCATCTACATCGACGGAGCCGAGACACGCCGCAGCCAGTGGCACACCGGCATGCTCAAGGGACGGCTCACCCGCACCATGTTCAGCGACCACTACGACCTCATGTGGGTCGACGCCACGGGCGAGCCCATCGCCCGCGACGCCTACGCCACTGTCGAGAACGGCGTGCTGCTCAACCTCAAGTTCCCCGTCTTCAACAGCCAGCTGCGCCTCCACAAAGTGCTCCACCGCTGACCGCTCCCCTGCCCCCCTCAACAGCCTTCGCGACGGTCGCGGATTGCATTTCACCATCCAAACCACATGACTATGCCACGAGCAGATGAACGCCACAAGCGAAAGGATTGCCCATTTCACTTGTGGCGTTCGATACGTGAGGCTTTGAAGCGAACTTCACCAGCCGTCAGCTTGAATCAAAGACGCAAATCCAGCGTCATTGATTCAAGATAAGATTGATCAGTTGGTTGATGTCAATCACATCCACAGCGCCATCGTTGTTGAAATCGCCCGTGTTGTTGACGTTGAACTGCAGCGCGAACGACCCCTGTGCAACGCCACTCAACGGCAGACGCAGGTAGGCCTTTCCGGCCGGCACGCTGGTCGTGGAGGTGACTGTGGCAAACCGCGCCGTGGTGGCATCACCTTCGAGCATCACCAGGTTGGTGTAGGCACTGGTGCCCTTGCCCACTGTGGTGTTCGACAGGCAGCCCATCATGTAGGTGCTTTGGCAGGTGGTCACCGTGGTGGTGGGCAGCATATAGTTGCCTGGAACGGCCTCGATGATCACGCCCTGTCCGGCGGGGATCTCGCTCACCGGAGTCAGTGTGACCTTTCCACCGGCATAGGCTGTGGCGGCGTAGGCTTTCACTCCTGCCACACCGTTGAGTGTGACCGCCTTTGCGGGCGTGAACGTGCTGAAGCGCGAGGTCACCTTGAGGGTCACCTCATTGTCGCCGGGCTGCGGGTCAT
>CAMVDK010000330.1 GCA_947166165.1 uncultured Porphyromonadaceae bacterium | reverse complement strand
CCACGGCCAGTGCCAACGCTTGCCACACCAGCGCCCATACGCCCCACCCCATCAGCGCCATCGACAAGCCCACGGCCCCCGACACCACCGCGCTGAAAAACGAGATTTTCGACTGCGTCTTGAAATCGACGGCAATGGTGAGCTTGGTTTTGCCCACAGCCACGAGCGAGTTGATGACCAGGTTGAGCGAATAGACGCGTGTGATGTCGCACAGCAGGGGTTCGCCGTAGAACGCCGCGATGGCGGGTGCTGCAAGAAACATCGCCACGTATGCCACAACGCTGATGCCCAGATTGATATAGAACACAGTGGCAAAGTCGCGCTCGTCGCGCTCCTTGCGCTGGATGAGCGCGCTGGAGAAACCGCCATCGATAAACACCTGCGACACGGCCATGAAGATGGCCAGCATGGCAATCAGTCCGTAGCTTTCGGGCCCGATGATTCGGGCAATCACCAGCTCGAGCAGGAAGGTGACTCCCTGCACCGAAAAGCGCTCCACGAAGCTCCAAGCCACGCCGCGCACCGTTTTGCCCCGCAGGTTGTCAGCCATTGTCGAGCGGTTCGTTGAACAGTGAATACACCAGGTCGTCGAGGGTGTTCTGCGCCACGCTTTTGCCGCCCGGAGGCAGCAGATGCTCGTTGAAGAACCACTCGCGCCAGCTGCGCATGTCGTCGTGGCCGGCGAGCACCACGTCGCGCACAAACCGCTCCACATCGGCCATGTCGCGGCCCAGGTAGTGGAGTTTGTAGGCCGTGCGGCCAAACTCGCTCTGGGTGGCAAGCAGCGGCTCGAGGTCGGGCGAGGTGAACATGACCGGGTTGAGCGAATAGTGATATTCCACGGCAAACGACCCGCTGTCGTGCACCATGGCGTCGCTGGTCATCAGCAGGTCCACAAATCCGCCCGTGTCGAGCTGCGTGGTCGCACCCCCGGCCCAGCGACGGTAGTAGGCATCGGTGCGCTCGCGGCCCCAGTCGGGGTGGCGATACAGCTCGGTGAGCAGCCGCGGATGGGGCTTGAAGGCGAATTGCACCTCGCCACTCAGTGCCTCGGCCAGGGCCAGCATGGGCTCGGCGAGCGTGAGGAACTGTGAGCGCGCCACGAGTCCGAACTCGGGGGTGATGGAATAGTGCGGCGCCCACACCACGCGTTTGCGCCGCCGGCCGTCGGCCACGTGTTTCCACACGCTCTCGTCGAAGCTGCCGCGCAGATAGTCGTCGGCATTGGGGTAGCCCACCACACGCACGTTGCGCCCGTGGTTCCACGCCGTGCGCTGGGCCTCCTGCAGGTGGAGCCGTGTGGAGTAGTAGAGCCGCCAGGCCAGGTTGTGGAAGTGGAAATCGTAGCTCCACTTGCCCGTGCTGGTCCAGAAAGCGTAGGGATAGTAGCACAGCAACCGGTCGTAGAACGCCGTGCAGTCGTGCTCGGGCGCGAGCAGGTGTTCGTAGGGCTGCGGATAGAACAGGATGTCGGGGTCGACCTCTTTCTTGATGTCGAATGGATGGTCGAGGTCGCAGTCCACGTAGGGCGTGCCGTGCTGCGCGAAGTGGCTGCGCAGGTTGTCGGCGTCGCGCAGCTGCTGGCTGCGGTCGTAGTCGATGCTGGGCGAGAGCACGATGGTGGCGGCGAAGCGGCTGTCGCGGCTCATCAGTTCGTAGAGATGCTGGTAGCGCCACATGCTCACGCTCATGGCCAGAAACACCACGCTCACCGGCCGCCCGGCCTCACCCTGCTGGCGGATGGCCTCGAGGCGGCGGCGGTGAACGGCCTCGATGCGGCGGTAAAGCCACCCGTGGAGGTAGGCGTAACGCCACGCTTTCTCAATCACGCTCTGTGCCACGGCTCAGATCCAGAATTTGCGGGTTTCTTTGCGCTGCTCGATGTGCTCGGTGCAGCGGTCTTCGAGCAGGTCGTACAGGCGGCTGGCCATCAGCGCGTCGTGGAGCCCGAGGCCGATGTTGTAACTCAGTATGCGCTCCTGGTCGCTCTCGCGGCCGGGGTCGCGGCCCAGCAGCACATCGGTGAGTTCGGCAAAGTGGCGGAAACGGTCAAAGTAGCGGAAGCCTTGCACATGGCCCCGGTCGTCGCCATACACCTTGTCGAAAAACAGGTCACAGTTCTGGAATCCGCGTGTGTGGACCGGAATGAGCAGCATGCCCGGGTGGAAGAGTTCGTCGCGTTCGCACACCAGCCCGCTCGCCGCGGTGATGCACGAGATGAGCACATTGGCGCCGTCGACGAGTTGCTCGGCGCTGTCGACCATCTCGAAGCGTGCGTTGGCGTAATCCTTGAATCGCTCGGCGAAAGCCTCGGCCTGGTCCTTGTAGCGCAGCAGGCGCAGGGTGATGGGCTGGTGGGCACCCAGGGTGTCGAGCAGGCACAGGGCCGTGGCGCGCGCGGTGTTGCCCAAGCCCATGAGCGAGTAGGTGGTGTTGCCCGGTCGTTGCAGCAGGCGGGCGGTGAGCGCCGCCACGGCGCCAGTGCGCATGGCGGTTATCCAGTCGCCGTCCATCACGGCCAGCAACCGCCCGGTGACGCTGTCGTAGAGCAGGATGTCGGCACCCAGCGACGGCTCCTGGCCGGCTATGCGGTGCACCTCCTTCACAGCGAAGCGTCCCATCTCAGACGGCAGCAGCGCGGGCATGGTGTTGAAAAAGTCGTCGCCCTGCGGATGGATGCTCACCTTGGGCGGGAGCACCGACTGGGGCTTCATGGCGAATGATTC
>CAMVDK010000329.1 GCA_947166165.1 uncultured Porphyromonadaceae bacterium | reverse complement strand
GTGCCTCGCGCAGGCGGTAGACGGTGTCGCCCAGTTTGGCCAGCTCGGCTCGCTGGCGGTCGTGCTGCGGCTGGCGGGCCTCGGCGAGCGCGGGTGCCGGCACGGAAGCCACCACGCGGCAGCCGCGCTCGTCGGCAAGTTCGAGGCAGAGCGCGCCCTCGATGGCGCGCAGCGTGGCGTCGACGGCAATGCGGCGGTCGGCTGTGGGGCGGGCCAGGCGGTCGGCCATTGCCTTGTTGTGGGTGCGGAACACTTCGGTTCCGCGCGGAATGGCTGCCGGCGTTGCCAGCACGATGTCGGCCCCCACCACCTTGTTGACGCGCACACCGGCGAAAGCCCCATCGGCACCCACGTAGCTCAGCCCGTCGCCGGCGGCGATGGGCTCGCGAGTGTCGAGGTGCAACACACGGCCCCGCAGGGCGGTGGCGCGGCCCAGCGGCTCGCCGAGCGATTTGGGCGTGATGGTCATGGCCATCGAGCGGCCATTGGGCTGACGGTGACCGTCGATGAAGTAGGTGGTGAACGAGCGGTTGAAACTCTTGCGCACATCGGGCTCGAAGTCGATGGCGCTTGTTCCGGCCGATGCACGCTTGAGCGTGTCGGGCCGGCTGGCGATGGCTTCGTCGAGCACGCGGCGGTAGTGGGCCACCACATTCTTCACATAGCCGGCGTGCTTGAGCCTCCCCTCGATCTTGAACGACGACACCCCGGCATCGATCATCGGCCCCACGTGGCGCGTCATGTTCAGGTCGCGCAGCGAGAGCAGATGCTTGCTTGTGGCCAGCTTGCGGCCCTGGCCGTCCTCGAGGTCGAAAGGCAGGCGGCATATCTGTGCGCATTCGCCACGGTTGGCACTGCGCCCCTTGAGCACCTGGCTGGCCTGGCAGCGGCCACTGTAGCACACACACAGGGCACCGTGCACAAAGGCCTCGAGCGGCACGTCCACTTCGCGGTGGATGGCCTCGATTTCGCCGAGCGCCAGCTCGCGGGCCATGACCAGCTGCGAGAAGCCCAGGGCAGCCAGAAAGCGCGCCTTGGCGGGGGTGCGCAAGTCGCACTGCGTGCTGGCGTGAAGGGCGATGGGCGGAAGGTCGAGCCGCAGGATGCCCAGATCCTGCACGATGATGGCATCCACCTCGGCGCGGTGCAGGTCGCGAATGAGGCGTTCCACCTGGGCCAGCTCGTGGTCGTAGACAATGGTGTTGACGGTGACGTAGACGCGCGCGTCGAACCGATGGGCGCAGTCGCACACACGGGCAATGTCGCCGAGGCTGTTGCCGGCCTGGGCGCGCGCTCCGAAGCGCGAAGCACCCATATACACGGCGTCGGCGCCATGGACAATGGCCTCGATGGCCACCTCGGCGTCGCGGGCCGGAGCAAGCAGTTCGATGGCGCGGCGGGTGTCTCTGTTCATGATGAAATCGCTGGGGGTTAAGTAAAAACCGGTATGGGCAGCTCTGAGAGAGCTGAAACTCACTGCAAATTTACGTCAAAATGTCGGCAAACACTGGCTTTGTTCCCTTAAAAGATGTAATGTGCGATTTTTTCGGCATAACAGTGCTTGCATTGTGAGAAAAAAGCAGTAATTTTGCAGGCTGAATCCGTATCGAGCAATGAAACATTACGTCACACTCCTGGTCATAGCCCTGGTGCTCGCCTCTTGCGGCGAGTACAACAAAGTGCTCAAAAGCAGCGACTACAACTACAAGTTCGCGTATGCCAAGCAGGCTTTTGAGCAGAAGCGCTACATGCAGGCCGCCACGCTGCTCGAGGATGTGGTGCCCGTGTTCCGTGGCACCGACAGGGCCGAGGAAGCGCTATACCTGCTCGGGCTGAGCTACTACGAGAACAAGGACTACATGACCTCCGGCACCTATTTCAAGAACTACTATCAGCACTATCCCCGCGGGCAGTATGCCGAGCTGGCGCGCTATTATGCCGGCTATGGCTACTACCTCGACTCGCCCGAGTCGCAGCTCGACCAGACCGAGACGCTCAAAGCCATCGAGGAGCTGCAGGCGTTTCTCGACTACTTCCCCAAGAGCGACAAGGTGGCCATCGCCCAGAGCGCCATCTTCGAGTTGCAGGACAAGCTGGTGCTCAAGGAACTGGAGAACGCCCAGCTGTATTACAACCTGGGCAACTATATGGGCAACAACTACGAGAGCGCGGTGATCACGGCCAAGAACGCCATCAAGGAGTATCCCTACAGCAAATACAAGGAGCAGCTCGAGATGCTGGTGCTCAAATCGCGCTACCGCGAAGCCACCGAGAGCGTCGACGAGAAGAAGCAAGAGCGCTTCCGCACGGTGATCGACGAGTACTACGCCTTTATCAACGACTATCCCAACAGCGACTTCCGCAAGGAGGCCGACGGCATCTTCAAGGTGGCCGATAAATTCGTGAACCGGAAATAAACAATCAAATCACATATCACAACAGCAGAGAACATGGATTACAAAAAGACAAACGCTCCGCAGACAACCACCGTGCTCGACCTGGTGAAGATGGCCGAGAAGACGGGCAACATCTACGAGACGGTGGCCATCATCAGCAAGCGCGCCAACCAGATCAGCAGCGAGATGAAGAGCGACCTGGAGAAGAAACTGCAAGAGTTCGCCTCGATGACCGACAACCTGGAGGAGATTTCCGAGAACCGCGAGCAGATCGAAATCTCGCGCTACTACGAGAAGCTGCCCAAGGCCACGCTCATCGCCACGCAGGAGTATCTG
>CAMVDK010000328.1 GCA_947166165.1 uncultured Porphyromonadaceae bacterium | reverse complement strand
CGCCATCATCAAGAAGACCTTCGAAGAGATGAGCCAGGGCTGACCCGGACACAAACCTCCACCGCCCGCCCAGGGCGCAAACACGGTGCCGCCCACACAGCCGCGCGAAAGCCGCGGCCTGTGGGAGGCACCGCTTTGCAAGCCCTCCCCGCCATCCGGCACGCCCACCGCCCCCGCCACGCAGCATCGGCAGCGAATCCAAGTAAAAAAAATCCTCTTGACGCTCGTTTATTCGCAGTTTTGCACTGACTTTGCCTCAAAAAGGCGAAATTAGGCGGCATTTCGGCAATGCAAAATTAAAAACTTTGGTTTTCATTTTGCATTGCGCTCAACTTGCACTAACTTTGCCCTTTGAAACCCAATCATCACCGCGCTATGGCACTGAGACTACCTCTGGGCATCCAGACTTTCGAAAACATCATCAATGGTGGCTACGTCTACATCGACAAGACGGCGCTCATCCACCAGTTGGCCAACGATGGAAAGTATTACTTCCTGAGCCGCCCTCGGCGGTTCGGCAAGTCGCTGCTGCTGTCGACGCTCGATGCCTATTTCTCTGGCCGGAGCGACCTGTTCCGCGGCCTGGCCATGGAGCAGCTTGAATCGGAATGGCCCACACACCCCGTGCTGCGGCTCGACCTCAACAACGCCGACTACACCACAGGCACCGCACCGCTGATCGACTTGCTCGCCAACCATCTGCAGAAATGGGAAAAGCAATTTCGAATCGAACGCACGGCCAACGAGGTGGGCGCACGCTTCAAAAACGTGGTGGAAGGAGTCCACGCGCAAACGGGCAAGCAGGTGGTTGTCCTCGTCGACGAGTACGACAAGCCGCTCATCGCCAACGTGGAGCGGGGCAAGACCGCATTGCTGGACGAGATGCGCGGCATGCTCAAGGCATTCTACGGCACGCTCAAGACCTGCGACGAGCACATCCGTTTCGCCATGCTCACCGGCGTGAGCCGGTTCTCGCACGTGAGCATTTTCAGCGACTTAAACAACTTGACCGACATCAGCCTCGACCGCCGCTACGGCGAGCTGTGCGGATTCACCGAGCAGGAACTGCACCACTACCTCGACCCGGGCGTGGCCGAGCTGGCCGAGGAGAACGAAATGACACCCGGCCAGGCCTATGCCGCGCTCAAGCGCCAATACGACGGCTACCGCTTCAGCGAAGGTTCCTCCGAGATTTACAACCCCTGGAGCGTGTTCAGAGCCTTGTCGCAGCGCAAACTGGGCTTCTACTGGTACCAGAGCGGCACCCCATCGTTCCTGATGCGGCTCATCAAAGACCGCCAGCTCGACCTCACCCAGCTCGACGGCGACATCATCGCACTGGAGTCTGCCATGATGACCTATGAAGGCGACAGCAACTACATCGCGCCGCTCTACCAGACCGGCTACCTGACCATCAAGGCCTACGACCGGCGCACCGACACCTACACACTCGGGCTGCCGAACCTGGAGGTGAAGCAGGCCTTCAGCCAGAACCTGCTGCCCGTCTGCATCGCCGTGGCGCTCGACGATGCCACGCGCAACATCGCCAACTGGCAGCGCGTGGAGTGAGATTTCGTTTTTTTCGTCTTCCTACGCTTGCCACTGCGCGCAACTTTGAGTAACTTTGCGCTTCCAAAACCATCAACAGCCCAAATGCGATGAAATTCACCTGCCCCAAATGCGGAAAAACGATTGAGCTCAGCCCTGAGGCTCTCGAGGCATCGAACCACTTCACGGTGTGTCCGCAGTGCCTGACGCGCCTGCAGATTGTGGGCGACTATGCCTACGTGCCCCTGGCCGATGGCACACTCCAGCTCAACCCCGAGCCACCGAGCCAGTCCTCCGAGCCGGCCCCCGAGGCCCCGCAGTCCACAGCCACCATGCCCAGCGCCGTGAAGCGCCCGCCCACCTTCGTGCCGCCCGCCAAGAGCGCGCCCACCGAGGCCGCCCCTCCGGTCCCGGCCGCCGTCGACCCGCTCATGGGGCGAGCCATCGCCCTGCTGAGCCAGTGTAACGCCATCACGACCCTCATGCTCAGCCAGCAGCTGGGCATCACCATGGAGCGCGCCCAGGCACTCATGCAGCAGCTCGAGCAGGCCGGAGTGGTGGGACCCTACAACGGCGGAGGTCCGCGCGCCATTCTCATCCCCCACCGCACCGAGCTGCCTTCGCCCTACAGCAGCACGGCCGACGGCGGGAAGCAGCAAGCCACCGGCAGCAACGGCCAGCCCACCGAGCCGACCGACAACAAAACCTACACCTTCAACTGCAGCAGCTGCCTGACCATGTTTATCGTGGCCGCCTTCATCGTGTTTATGCTCAAGACCTGCGCCTGAGCCGCCACACCCACCAATGGCAAACAAGGGCTTTTAGCAAAAAAATGCAAAATGATTTGCACAAAGCCGCTTCGCGTTGTAACTTTGCACAAAACATTCATCCGTTATTCACATCAAAACTACTTAACTACTATGGCAAAGAAATGGATATGCACCGTGTGCGGCTATGTGCACGAAGGTCCCGAACCTCCCGAAAAGTGCCCGCAGTGCAAGGTGCCTGCATCGAAATTCAAAGAACTCAACGAGGACGACGGCCTGAAGTTTGTGGCCGAGCACGTGCTGGGCGTGGCCCGCGGCGTGGACCCCGAGATTCTGCAAGGACTCAAAGACCACTTCAACGGCGAGTGCAGCGAAGTGGGCATGTATCTGGCCATGAGCCGCCAGGCCGACCGCGAGGGCTATCCCGAAA
>CAMVDK010000327.1 GCA_947166165.1 uncultured Porphyromonadaceae bacterium | reverse complement strand
TATATGCACCTGCCTGGCTGCTGCCGGCCTTAGGCTATTTCCCGGTCTTTGAGCTTGGCCTCCACCACGTTGAGCACGTAGTCGCCCAGCTTTTCGCACTCGTTCACGATGTCGACGTAGCTGCTGCCCACGTCGTAGGCGTAGCGCTGCTGGTTGACGTCGTCGATGTTGCGCTCTCGCAGCTCGTCGCGCAGGCTGTTGATGCGGTGCTCGATGGCGAGCGTCTGCTTGAGCAGGCCGCTGTGGCTACGCGCGCGCATCACGGCGTTCATGTTCGCCAGGCTCTCGTCGGTGAGTTCCATCATGCGATACAGGTTGCGGTACTGCTCCTCGCCGAACTCGCGCCCAGCGTCGCGCTTGCGGCGCAGCGTGCGGGCGATGTTGAAGCACGCGTCGCCGATGCTCTCCAGCTCGCCCACCTCGCGCGTCATGTGCCGGATGGCGGCTTTGGTTTCGTCGCTGATGTGCGCCTGGCTCACTTCGGCCAGATAGCGCGCGATTTCGTATTCCATCTTGTCGCTCAGCTGCTCGTACTTCTCGATGCGGACATACAGCTCGTCGAACTTCTTCTTGTCGCGCTCGTCGAGCAACTCGCGCACGAGCGTGAACATGCGCTGCACACGCTCGGTGAAGACGATGATTTCCTTTTGCGCCTGCAGCACCGAGATTTCGGGCGTCTTCATCACACCCGTCTCCAGATAGCGCAGGCTGAACTCCGTGTCCTCGGGCACGGGCTTCTCCTTGATGATCCAGCAGCACAGCTGCTCGATGCGCGGCGTGAAGCCGATGAGCAGCAGCATGTTGGTCACATTGAACGTGGTGTGGAACGCCGCCAGCGCAAACGAGATGCGCACCGGGCTGGGCGTGGCCTCGGCAGGATTGAAGCCGACAAACGAGCACGTGAGATTGACAAACGGGAAAAACGCCACCAGCACCCACAGCACGCCGAACACGTTGAACACCAAGTGGGCCATGGCCGCACGGCGTGCCTGCACGTTGCCCGTGAGCGCCGTCAGGTTGGCCGTGAGCGTGGTGCCGATGTTCTCGCCCATCACCAGCGCAATGCCCTGGTAGATGGTGAGCACGCCGCCCGAGCACAGCACCATGGTGATGGCCATCATCGCCGCCGAACTCTGCACCATGCACGTGATGATCGTGCCGATGAACAGGAACAGCACAATGGTGAGCATGCTGCGCGAGTCGAACGACGCGAAGAAGTTGCTCAGTGCCTCGTTGTGGGCCAGGTCCATCTCCTTACCCGTGGCCGAAAGCATGCCCAGGGCAAACAGCAGGAAGGCCACACCGAAGAGCAGGTCGCCCATGTAGCGCTGCTTGCGGCCATAGATGAGCATGATGCCCACAAAGAAGGCCGGCCACACCAGGTCGCTGATATTGAACGAGAAGCCGGCCGACATGATCCAGGCCGAGAGCGTGGTGCCGATGTTGGCGCCCATAATCACGCTGATGGCTTGCAGCAGCGTGAGCAGACCGGCGTTGACAAACGACACGGTCATCACCGTGGTGGCCGCCGAACTTTGCACGGCCACGGTGAGCAGCACGCCCACCAGCACTCCGGCTATGCGGTTGCTCGTCACGCGGCCCAGCACATTGCGCAGGTTCTCGCCGGCCATCTTCTGCAGCGACTCGCTCATCACCTTCATGCCATAGATGAGCAGCGACAGCGCGCCAAGCAGCTTGAGCGACAGGAACACGTAGTTGGGGTTCGATTCCATTATAAGGCAGGTTCTTTAAAGCAAGCGGTCATCAGGCCATTGGGCAACGACCGCCACTTTGGTTCGAATGAATTGAACTGCAAATATAGTCTAAAACATTCAATCGCACATCGAAAGGGGCGTTACGATACCGTTACACTGGCGGCAGGGGATGCTCGGCAAAGTAGCGCCACAGCGGCGCGGCCATGAGGGCCTGCAGCATGCGGTTGTCGCGCAACATGGCGTAGACCCACGCCTGTGGCACGACCAGCACCTCGATGTCCTCGCTCTCGTCGAGGTTCTGCCCGGCCACGCGTTCCACGCCCTCGGCCACGAAGCAGTGGGTGATGTTGTTGCATATGCTCGGGTTCTGCCCTATGGTCATCACCTCGCGCCACATGCCGCCGCCATAGCCGGTCTCCTCGAGCAGCTCGCGGCGCGCGCTCTGCTCGGCGGTCTCGCCCGGCTCGCACATGCCGGCGCACAGCTCCACCAGCACCTCGTCGACAGCGTGGCGGTATTGCCGCACCATCACCATCTCGCCCCGCGTGGTGATGGCAATCACGTTCACCCAGTCGGGATATTCGAGCACATAGTGCTCAGGGTTCACCACGCCATTGGGCAGCCGCACGGCGTCGACGCGCGCCGTGAGCCACGGCCGCCGGATCAGGTAGCGGCTCGAGAGCGTGGTCCACTTTTTGATTTCCTTGGCCATGATGATTCGCCGTCAGTTGGCCCCTACGATGAAGTTGATCACCGCGTTCACGTCGTCGACGTCCACCCGTCCGTCGCCGTCGACATCGGCAGTGCCTTCGTAGCTCGACGCCGTGGCCTTGCCCATGATGATGTTGATGATGGCGTTCACGTCCTCGATGTCGACAGCCCCGTCGGCGTTCACGTCGCCGGGCAGCGCAGCGGCGGGGTCGTAGTCGAGTTGCTGGTCCATCCACGCCAGGCGGTCGGCTATCCACTGCTTCATGTGGTCGATTTCGTCGTCGAAGTCGACGGCCACATATTTGTTCGGCCACACGTAG
>CAMVDK010000326.1 GCA_947166165.1 uncultured Porphyromonadaceae bacterium | reverse complement strand
CCGACGGGAAATCGACGGTGATGGGGATGGCAAATTCCTGTCCCACGTCGTTGGGGGTGACGGTGAGGTCGGGAGCGGAAACCGTGCCACCGTTGTTGTAGCCGGCACTGAAATGGACGGTGGTGAGCACCACTTTGCTGGTCTTGGTGCCTACGGTGTAACTGTTGTTGCTCGAGTCGGTGTACTTGATGTAGATGAGCATCGGGCGGTCGCCGATGGTGAAATTGTTGTCGGCAGTCACGTTGAGCGTGTACACGTGGCAGGGGTTGGCGGTGACGGGCGTCTGCGTGATGTTGGCGCCGACGACCGTGTATTTGTCAGGCCAGTTGCTGTCGTCGTCCATGTTGTCGGAGAACGACACCACGGGCACGCGACCCCTGAGCGGGATGTCGTCGCCCTCGTAGCCGTAGAGGTCGTCCTCATCGGCAATGGGCCGCAGTCCGTCGGGGAAGGTGAAGTGCAACTCGATCTGGGTGAAGTCGCCGCCGCTGGGCATGGTGAGCGTGATGGGCAGCGTGATCACCTGTCCGGCCATGCTGGGGGTGATGGTGAGTTCGGGAGCCTCGGCCTTCGGCAGCGTGCTGCTGGCGTTGGTCACGGTCACGGAGCAGGTGCCCTTCTTGCCGCTGCCGTCCTGTGCGGTGGCGGTGATGGTGGCCGTACCGGCGGCCTTGGCGGTCACCAGGCCGCTGCTGCTCACGGTGGCCACGCTGGTGTTGCTCGAGCTCCAGGTCACCGCCTTGTTGGTGGCGTTGCTCGGCGACACGGTGGCGGTGAGCTGCTTGGTGTCGCCCGCGGTGAGCGTGGCGCTGCTGGGCGACACGGTCACCGAAGTGACTAACACGGTTGGGTTGGTCACGGTCACGGTGCAGGTGCCCTTCTTGCCGCTGCCGTCTTGTGCGGTGGCTGTGATGGTGGCGGTGCCTGCTGCCTTGGCGGTCACCAAGCCGGTGCTGCTGTTCACTGTGGCCACGGATGTGTTGCTCGAGCTCCAAGTCACCGCTGGGTTAGTGGCGTTGCTCGGTGCCACGGTGGCAGAAAGCGTGGTAGTCTGTCCCACATTGAGGGTTGTGCTTGTGGGGGACACATTGACGCTCGTGACTAGCACGTTCCCACCAGTGTTTTCACCTGCGGTGAATGCCACAGCTTCATCCCAATAATATGGCGGCAAGTTTGGATCCGAAAGCCGCAGATAGTAGGTGTTGCCAGCCGTGCCGTTGAACGACATGGTGAAGTTGATAGTTTTTGTCTGGTTGGCCGACAAACTTACGTTGACATCTGCATAAGTATAAGTATTATTATCTGCGTCTAGAATGTAGGCGCTAATGGTGCCTGAATAGGCCGCGCCATTGGCGGTCACCTTTGCTGTGGCCGTGACGTTGTTCATCGGCATCGTGGTTGAGGTGGGAGTGATGTTCGTGTTCAGCAGCAGTTTGGCCGGGGCCAGGCCTATAATGGCACCTTGATTGGTGTTGTAGGCACCTGTGCCGCCTCCTTCGCCCAGTCCATCGGGATTCAAAGCCGTGGAGACGAAATAGCCGTCATAGTAGCCATTCCAACCCCAGTTGACGTGGAAATAGCCGTCGGTGTTGTAGCCGTCGAACACGAAAGCATGGCCGCCGCCGTCGCCTGAGCCGGAATAGTAAATCGGGCGACCTGCATCGAGATCACGTCTCAAATATACTTCCCAGTTATTTTCATATTGACTACGATAGATGTATCCAATTGATTCGTAACGGAAATAATTTTCCAAACCGAGTTGCATTTTGTAGTCATATGCACCCGAGGAGTTGCCATAGCCCATGTCCGCAGCGATGCCCACATGACTCATCAGCGTGGCCACCGAGTTTTTCTGAACATCGGTGGCGAGTTTCCAAGAACCCGTCAATGTTGCGGCATAGACGTTGTTTTGATCATCGACACCATACCGGCTGGCCATGTTGGTCCAGTCGTAGGTGGTCTGGCCGAAGTTGGCGCTGAGCGTCTGCGTGGTGCCGCCCTCCACATCGCAAGTGTAGGAGTGGCTGCCTGTGCCCGTGGGCGGCCAGTTGTAGTATTTCATGATTTGTGCTGCAGCAGTAGCCACGCAGCCAGTCACGGCGTGGCCGCCGTAATACGCATTGTCGTCAGCATTTCCATAGTCGCTGGCCGGGCAGTAGTTGTTGTACGGTTGCGACTGCCCCCATTGCGTGGTGAGCAGCGGACTCACGCTGGTGGTGAGCGTGATGGGTTGCCGTGGGGTGACCTGCGGGTTCTGTCGCAGCCACTCCATCTCGCGCTGGTACTCACCGAGCCACCAGCGCACGTTGTCGGGCAGCTTGCCGGCATCGAACGCGCCGGCGTCGCTGTAGCCCAGCACCGGCAGGGCCAGGTCGTCGCCGCTGACGACGATGAAGCCGCCACCGTCGGCGTTGAACACGTAGAAGTCGGTCAGGCCGCTGGCGGCCTTTGCCTCGTGGGCCAGCGTGAGTGTGCCGCCCCCGGGAGCATGACGCATGCCCGGACGCGAAACGAAGTCACGCGCCACTGCCTGCGCCTGGGTCAACGACACCGGCGCCGCACTGGCCAGCAATGCCGCACTGGCGGCAAGCAGGGTGATAAGCTTTCGATTCATAGCGTTAATGAATTAATGGTTGATATTTGATGAGATGTTTCAAGTTCATGCTGGCGTAAACGCGGAACCCAGTATGCCTGCTCTGATA
The DNA here is from genome assembly GCA_947166165.1 of uncultured Porphyromonadaceae bacterium. GTDB lineage: Bacteria > Bacteroidota > Bacteroidia > Bacteroidales > Muribaculaceae > Sodaliphilus. The sequence goes on along the minus strand of CAMVDK010000326.1, from coordinate 47 downwards.
CTGGATTTTCGGCATTCTCCGCTTTTCGGCTGCAAATATAAACCATA
>CAMVDK010000325.1 GCA_947166165.1 uncultured Porphyromonadaceae bacterium | reverse complement strand
GTGCCGTCGGCCTCGCGCCACTGCTCGCCGAAGTTGGTCATCCAGGCTCCGCTCTGCTTGCCCTCGCGGGGGAAGAAGTCGGTGTAGAGCGTACCCATATAGCGGCCGTCGGCATCGGTCACCTCGTGGACGCGCACCTCGGGGTTGTAGACCGGCGCGTCGGTCACGGGCGTGAAGTGCAGCCCGTAGAGCCGCGTGGCCAGACCCAGCACGCCGCGCGTCACGTTCTCGAGACCGAAGTAGGGGCGCAGCAGCTCGTCGTCGATGGCGTAGAGGGCTTCTTGCTCGCGGCGGGCGTAGTAGGCATAGTCCCACGGCATGAGTTCCACTTCGTGGCCTTCCACCTGGCTGGCGAAAGCCTGGAGGCGTTCCATCTCGGCTTTCAACGCCGGAGCATAGGCCGCGCGCAGCTGATTGAGCAGTGCCATCACGCGCTCTGGTGTCTCGGCCATCGAGGTCACCAGGCGGTAGTGGGCAAACGACGGGTAGCCGAACAGCTGCGCCAGTTCGAGCCGGGTGTTGGCAATCTGCCGCACCAGCTCCACATTGCAGAACTCGCCCTCAGTGCCTTGCTGGTTGTAGCGGCGGTAGAGTCGCTCGCGCAGGTCGCGCCGTGTGCTGTACTTCATGAAGGGGCCGTAGCTCGGGGCGCGCAGTGTGAACAGATATTCTCCCTCGCGGCCGTGGTCGCGTGCCGCTTCGGCGGCGGCCTCTATCGCTGTGGGCGGCAGCCCGTCGAGGTCGCCGGCGGTGAGCCACATCTCGGCTTGTGCAAGTTCGCGCAGATGGTTCTGCTCGAATTGCAGGGTGAGGGCGGTGAGCTGTTTGCTCAGTTCGCGGAATCGCTCACGCTTGTCGCCCTGCAGTGTGGCTCCGCTGCGCTCAAAGCTGTGCACCGTCTTTTCGAGCAGCATGCGGTCCTCGCGGTCGTGGGCAGAGGTGTCGAAGTGGTCGCGCACGTGCGCCACGCGCCGCCACAGGTTTTCGTTGAGGGTGATGCTTGTGCTGTGTTCGCTCAGCAGTGGCGTGAGCCGTGTCGAGAGCTCCATCAGCTCGTCGTCGGCATCGGCCGAGAGCATGGGGAAGAACACGTTCAGCACCCGGTCGAGCTCGCGTCCCGAGCGCTCGAGGGCAACGATGGTGTTTTCGAAGGTGGGTTCCGCCGCTTGGTGGGCGATGGCGTCGATTTCGCGGTCGTGGGCCGCGATGCCTTGCATGATGGCCGGCTCGTAGTCGCTGTGGCTGATGCGGTCGAAGGGGGGTAGCTCATGCCGTGTGCCGAATGGCTCTGAAAAGATATTTGTCATACTATGAAGATTCAAAACTCTGGAAAAGGTTTATGATAAAGAGGTCCCAGTCGGATTCGGGATTGATTCCGAGTTGAGGGTGGCGTCGATGATCAGTGGCAGGTCGTCGGGGTGCAGTCCGCGTGCGAGCAGGGTGGGCAGGTCGGCCACGAAGGCGTTGCGCAGGGCTTCGCCGTCGCCGTTGAGCAGTGCCAGGGCCTGGCGGTAGCTGCCGATTGCGTCGGCCGTGCGGTGCAAGGCCAGCAGCACATGGCCGCGGTTGAGGTGGTCTTGGGCGGTGGCCTTGTCGTGGGCGATGATGCGGTCGTAGTAGTCGAGGCTCCGCTGGTCGGCGCCAAGCAGGTAGGAGCACCACGCCACGGGCCGCCAGGCGCGGTGGCTGGTTGTGCCCTCTTCAGCAAGGTCGGCCTTGAAGTAGCACTGCATGGCCTCGTCGGGCTTGCCCTGCTCGAGCAGGCAGTGGCCCATGCTCAGTGTGATGGCCACACTGCCGGGCTGCAGCGCCTCGGCGCGGCGGTAGCAGGCCAGAGCTTCGTCGTAGTGGCCAAGCTGGCGGTGGCAGGTGGCCATGTGCTTGATGGTCCACAGGTCGCTGTCGTCGGCCAGCTCATAGCGTCCGTACTGCTCGAGGGCGGCGGCGGGGTCGCCCAGGCTCTGGTGGCAGAAGCCGAGTTTCTGGAACAGGTGAGGGTCGGCGTTCTCGGTGGCCTGGAGCAGGTAGCCGTAATATTTGACGGCGTCGCTGTAGAAGCTGTTTTTGAAGTAGAACTCGGCCACGAGTTGCAGTGCGTCGGCAGTGCGTGCCGCAGCACCCAGGAAGGGCACGCCGGTGAAGTCCATGTCGCCGTCGAAGGCGGCGATGAACTCGCGCCGGCGGCCGAAAAGCTTGAAGAACCGGTAGAGGTCTTGCACATACATGTTGGTGAGCCGTTCGCGCTCGCGGTCGGGGTCGGGCAGCTCGGCCTTCTGCATCTCGCCGAGCTGCTCGGTGTGCTCCTTGATTTGGCCGAGCATGAGTTGCCGCTGGCTCGGTGGCACCGAGGCCAGCGACAGAGAGAACGAGTAGCGGTCGCTGTTGCACAGGAAGGGGGCACGCTCCACGAGCATGCGCAGCGGAGCCTCGTCACCCTCGAAGGCGGTGCGCACGGCCGAGTGGTCGCTGTGGAAGGGCAGGAACCAGTTCGACAGCGTCTGGAAGAAGGGAAAACTCTTCAGGCGCGAAAAGGTGGCGATAAACACATCGCTGCCGTCGAGCTGCATCTCGTTGAATTCCTCCATCTTGCGGGCCATGCCGCTGTCTTCGAGCATCTGCTGCCACTCGGGGTTGGCTTCGAGGTCGGCAAGGTCGGCGCCCTGCTCGCGCATTTTGTTGAGCAGGTCGGGGCGGATTTTGATGATGTCGGGCATGAGGTCTTGCTGCACGCGGCGGGTGATGTTCTCGGTGTTGCGCGAGCGGGCGAGCAGGAACTGGGCCAT
>CAMVDK010000324.1 GCA_947166165.1 uncultured Porphyromonadaceae bacterium | reverse complement strand
ATTTGCAATGCGCAATTTGCAATGCGCAATTAAATGCTCGATTGGTTGCGATTTTGGGGTGAAAAAAAACTGCAAGGTTGGCTTTTTTCATGAAGAATTTGCAGGCATTGTAATTTTGCAGCGTAAACTTATAACACTCTACCGCCCATGTACGTGAAACTGATTCAGCCGAAAATGAAAATGCGGCCTATGGACACCGAACTGAAGACACGTATGTCGCCGCCATTGGGGCTTTACACCATTGCCGGCCTGCTGCGCGACGAGCACACCGTGCCGACCGACGCGTTCGACGCGCCGTGTATCGGTGCCGCCGAGGGCACCTGGCCGCAAATGAAAGCTGTGCTCAAGGCGCTCTTCGACCGCGACTTCGACGAGGATGCTCCCGCCAAACCTTCGATGAATATTAAACCAAATCCGACTTCTAAGGTCTAAAATTAGTTTAATTAAACGCCCTTTGGAGCGAATGACCATTTTGAACACCACTTCAAGCATCCCGACATGATACTCAAAGCACTCTGGAACGCCGCATTCCACCCAGGCAAGCCGCTGCTCGACAAGCGTTTGCCACCATTCGAAAACACACCATCGGCGGTGCCCTACACCCTGACCGACGGCCCGCAGAGCCACTACCCCCAGCTGCTCGCGCCTCAACTCGGAACACCCATCACCCGCCCCAGCCGCGGCAGCAGCTACAAGCGCGGGGTTGGCGACATGTGGGTCGCCGTCCAGGTGGAGGCACTCCAGCTGAACGGTTTCCACGACGACCTGTCGCTGAACGTGGCCGGGCACCGCTTCGAGCCCGACCTGGCTTACATCGACGCCGAGCGCGGCATCTTCATCGACATCGAGGTCGACGAGCCTTACACCATGGGGCGCTGCGTGCCCACCCACACCATCGGTAACGACGACCAGCGCAACCATCACTTCACCCAAGCCGGATGGACGGTGCTGCGATTCAGCGAGCGGCAGTGCATCGAAACGCCCAAGAGCGTGCTGCGCACAGTGGCCGACGTTGTGCGGCAGATGGACCCGACGGCCGAAATGCCCGAAGCGCTGGCCGACGTCGCCCCGGTCGAGCCCGACCCACGGTGGGACCACGACTCCGCCCGGCAGCTGGCCCAGCAACGCTACCGCGACCCCTACCTCGAGCAACACGTGCCACTCTACAAATTCTTCAATCAGTTTTATTGAAATACGAGAGCAAATTATTGTAAATTAACAAAATAACGAATAGACATGAAACGATTAATCAACGCATTGAAAGGCATCAAGCTGCGCGAGGTGCTCGACGGAGGAGTGTGGCTGACCACCCTGACGGCCAACCTGGCCATGAAGAACAAAGCGAAAGTGCCCGCCCTACCACACCGCGCCGCCTGGGCCGAGGAGAAGGACGACATTCTGGGCCGCGCCGCCTGGCTGTGCAGCAAGGTGATTATGGAGCCGCAGCAGCTGCTCGACGCCATGCCCGCCGTGCTCGGGCCGTACTACGGCAACCAATGGGCCATCTACTCCTGCTCGCACCTCATGGCCGCCCTGGCCAACATCGCCCGCATCTATCCCGAGACACGCGAGGAAAACCTCCAACTCATGGAGCGCATCATCCCCATCGTGCTCACGCCCGAAATGCGGCGCTACGACACCACCGCGTGGCACGAAGACGCCCTGGCCTCGCTCGACGGCGACAAGCACCACATGACCTACCTCAGCATCCTGGCCTGGGTGATTGGCACCTTCCGCCTGGCAGGCGGGCATGACGGCTACGACCACTGGCTCCACGTCTGTTGCGAAGCGCTGTACCGCCGCATGCGCCAGACGCCCGGGCTCAACCTGCAATCGTTCCCCCGCACGCCCATCTTCATCCCCGACATGATGTTCACCATCGTGGCCCTTCACTACCACGCCCGTTTGTTCGGCACCGAGCACTATGCCGCCATCGTGGCTGAATGGCTGCAACGCGCCCGCACCGAGTGGATTCACCGCCCCACCGGGCTGCTCAAAGCCATGCTGCGGGGCGAGAGCCGCCGTAGATATGTGACACCCGTCAGGGGGTCGTACACCGGGCTGAACTGCTACTGCCTGTCGCTGATCGACCGCGACTTCGCCCTCGAGCAGCACGAGCTGATGAAGCGCGTCATGGTGATGACCGTCGACGAGGGTCCGGCACGCGGCATTGTGGGCGTGAGGGAGTATCTGAACCGTGCGCCACGTCTGGCCATGGACCCCGACGCCGGCCCCATCGCCTTCGGACTCAGCCCGTCGGGCACCGCATGGGCCATCGGCAGCGCCACCTGTTTCGAAGACTGGGAGCTGCGCCACCAGCTGCTGCGCACCGCCGAAGTGGCAGGATGCACCGTCAAGGAGAAAGAAGGCATGCGCCACTACCGCCTGGGCGAGATGGCCATCGTGGGCGAAGCCGTGGCCCTGGCCGCACGCACCAATGTAGCCCAGGCAACCCAGGCCGAACCGCTTAGGTGAAACCCCACATTACCTTTTTGCAATTTATAGAACCCACCTTTATGAGCCTAAATAATGAAAACTCGACAATTACCCATCATCGTGCTGCTGGCTTTGCTCACCGCAGCCTGCACCGGCACCGTCAAGAAAAAGAATGCACCGCAGGATTTCGAACAAATGGAGAAAGAAGTGGCCCCCATCGCTGAGTCGCTGATGAAGGAGTTCATGCTCAACCACCTCGCCGATTCCGAGTCCTACGAGCCGCAGCAAACGCACCTGCTGCCGCTGCCCCCGCGAGAACCCTTCTACGACGTGAGCACCTATCGCTGCGCCAAAAGTTTCTG
>CAMVDK010000323.1 GCA_947166165.1 uncultured Porphyromonadaceae bacterium | reverse complement strand
ACCGACGTGACGCCGCGCTGGTCCAGAATCCAGCGCAGGGCGTGCTCGGCCAGCGTGCGGCCCTGAGCCTGTGCGTCGTCATTCCACTGGCGCAGTTGGCCGAGGAGTTCCGGTGTGAGCATGTCGGCCTTGAGGAAGCGGCCCTTCGCCATGCGTGAGTCTTCGGGCACGGTGCCTTTCAAGTAGCGGTCGGTGAGCAGTCCCTGTGCCAGCGGCGAGAAGGAGATGAAGCCGATGCCGTGGTCGGCGCAGTAGTCGAGCACGCCTTCCTCCTGTGGTTCGCGGTCGAGCATGTTCAGTCGGCCCTGATAGATGAGCAGCGGCACGTCGCGCTCGCGCAGATATTGGTCGGCAAACTTCAGTGCCTCGAGCGGCCAGCGCGAGATGCCCACGTAGAGCGCCTTGCCGGCACGGACGATGTCGACCAGCGCCTGGAGGGTTTCCTCGAGTGGTGTCTCGGGGTCGTAGCGGTGGCTGTAGAACAGGTCCACATAGTCGAGGTGCATGCGGCGCAGCGACTGGTCGAGCGATGCCATGAGGTACTTGCGCGAACCCCAGTTGCCGTAGGGGCCGGGCCACATGTCGTAGCCCGCCTTCGAGGCGATGAACAACTCGTCGCGGAAGGGGCGGAAGTCGTCGGCCATGAGGCGTCCGAAGGTTTCCTCGGCCGAGCCGTAAGGAGGTCCGTAGTTGTTGGCAAGGTCGAAGTGGGTCACGCCGTGGTCGAAGGCGTAGCGCGTGATGGCACGGCTGCGCTCGAAGGGGTCGACGGCTCCGAAGTTATGCCAAAAGCCCAGCGAAACCTTGGGCAGCAGCACGCCCGAGCGGCCACAGCGGCGAAATATCTGGTCGCTGAGGTCATAGCGGGTGGGGTCGGGGGTGTAGGGGGGAGGTAGCATGGCTGTTTGTTTTTTTCCTAGAGTTTCTAGATGTTTTCTAGAGTTTCTAGATATTCTAGATTTTCTAGATTTTCTAGATGTTTTTATCTTCTTCGATGAGTTGCAGGAGGCGGTCGACAGCCTCAGCTTCGGGAATGTTCTTCTCGACGCATTCTTTCTGCCGATAGAGCGAGATGCGGCCAGGACCGGCACCCACGTAGCCGTAGTCGGCATCGGCCATCTCGCCCGGTCCGTTGACGATGCAGCCCATGATGCCGATCTTCAGTCCCACGAGATGAGCAGTGGCTGCCTTGATGCGGCGGATGGTGTCCTGCAGGTTGTAGAGCGTGCGGCCGCAGCCCGGACAGGAGATGTACTCCGTCTTGGTGAATTTGATGCGGGCGGCCTGGAGAATGGCGTCGGCGAGGGCTGTGAGATCGTTGGGTTCTTTAAAGGTCTTAGTGGCGTTAGCGACTTTGAGGACGAGTTTGGTAGCCTTGCGGTCGATGAGCAGGGCACCCACGGCCATGGCAGCCTTCAGCTGCAGGTCGTCCCACGTGTCGGCATCGAGGTTGAGCGTGATGGTGTCGTCGTGGATGCTGGCCTCGGCCTCAGCGCGCAGCCGTGTGCACTCGGGGATGAGCTCTACCAGTCGGCGGGCCACGGGAATCTCGCATTCAGGTTCCTCAGAGAGCGACACGCGGATGGTGTCGCCGATGCCCTCTGTGAGCAAGGCACCGATGCCCACGGCCGACTTGATGCGTCCGTCCTCGCCCTCGCCGGCTTCGGTCACGCCGAGGTGCAGCGGGTAGTGCATGTCCTCCTTGTCCATTGCCTCAACGAGCAGGCGCACCGACTGCACCATGACAACGGTGTTAGAAGCCTTGATGCTGATGACGACGTCCTGGAACTGCTCGCGGCGGAAGATGCGCAGGAACTCCATGCAGCTCTCCACGATGCCGGCGGGCGTGTCGCCATAGCGCGACATGATGCGGTCGGAGAGCGACCCGTGATTCACGCCGATGCGCACGGCCGTGTGGTGCTCTTTGCAAATCTGGATGAATGGCACCAGTCGGTCGTCAATCTTCTGCAGCTCGGCGCGGTATTCCTCGTCGGTGTACTCCAGGTGCTTGAACGTGCGGGCGGGGTCGACATAATTGCCCGGATTGATGCGCACCTTCTCGCAATACAGCGCAGCCACGTCGGCCACGCGGGCGTTGAAGTGCACGTCGGCAACGAGTGGTGTCATGATGCCCTCAGCCTTCAGTGCGGCCGAGATGTTGCGCATGTTCTCAGCCTCGCGCGTGCCCTGCGTGGTCAGTCTGACGAGTTCGCCACCAGCCTCGATGATGCGTTTGGCCTGCGCCACGCAGGCAGCGGTGTCGTTGGTGTTGGTGGTTGTCATCGACTGTATGCGGATGGGGTTGTCGCCGCCGATGCCGATAGGCCCCACGTGGGCCACGCTGCTAATTCGTCTTGTAGTCATACTTCACTTCAGCTAAATCGCGGTTGGCCTTCTCGATTTTCTGACCGAGCGTGGCCTTGTAGTCGGCCAGACGCTTGGCCACGGCTTCGTCGCAGAGGGCGAGCATCTCGGTGGCCAGAATGGCAGCGTTCATGGCGCCGTTGATGGCCACGGTTGCCACGGGAATGCCCGGGGGCATCTGCAGGATGCTGTAGAGCGCGTCGACACCGTCGAGCACCGAGCCCTTGATGGGCACACCGATGACGGGCAGTGTGGTTTGGGCGGCGATGACACCCGGCAGCGCGGCGGCCATGCCGGCTCCGGCAATGATGACGCGGATGCCGCGGTCCTTGGCGTTCTTGGCAAACTGCTCCACAGCGTCGGGAGTGCGGTGGGCCGACAAGGCATTCACCTCGAAAGGTATCTGCATGTCGTTGAGAAACTTACAGGCTTTTTCCATGACGGGCAGGTCGCTGGTGCTGCCCATGATAAT
>CAMVDK010000322.1 GCA_947166165.1 uncultured Porphyromonadaceae bacterium | reverse complement strand
GACGGCTGTCTCGACGGCGGTTTGCCCCGGTCATCTGGCCACGCCAAGGCGAGGCCCTACTGGCCCGCGGGTTTGCGGCGTGCGGAGTGGCCGAAGCGACGGCTGTCTCGACGGCGGTTTGCCCCGGTCATCTGGCCACGCCAAGGCGAGGCTCTACTGGCCTGCGGGTTTGCGGCGTGCGGAGTGGCCGAAGGGCGCACGTCGAAAGACGTGCTGATTTCTTTAACCCCACATTAAGGAGCCGAGCGCCAACGGCGAAGCCTTTGGCGCGGCGACGTATGTGGGGATCGTGGCCACCACCCACAAATCTACGTCGATAGACGTAGGATTTCCACACCGGGCGTGACCGATTTGCGTCACACAAATAAAAAACAAATGAAACAAATTGACATCCGAATCAAGCATTTGTTTAATTTGTTTAATTTGTTGTTGTTCAATTTGTTTGATTTGTTGTGAATAATGTGTGGTCGGCGGTTTGTTTCGGCCCCCGGGCGTGACAGGTCACGCCCCTACCGTCGGCGGTACTCTCTCGGCGGTTTGCTTCGCCACCTCGGAAGTTCAAAATCAAAAAAATTCTTTTTTTGTTTTGCACTTCGCTCGGTTTGCAGTAACTTTGCACCTGCAAAAATGAGCACTAACGCAAAGGGCTCGCAAGGCTGGAGTTGTTTTTCTGGCTCTGCGACTACTTTGCACTGAAATATACATGAGATTCATGGCTGATTTGAAACGAATTAACACTGCTCTCATCTCCGTTTTCCACAAGGACGGACTGGAGGACATACTGAAGATACTGTCGGCGTCGCAGGTGCGGCTGCTCTCGACGGGCGGCACGCGCCGCTTCATCGAACAGGCGGGATATGCCTGCGAGGCCGTTGAAGACCTGACGGGCTATCCGTCGATACTCGGCGGGCGCGTCAAGACGCTGCACCCGAAGGTGTTCGGCGGAATCCTCGGCCGCCGCGAGCATGACGACGACCGCCGCCAGATGGTGGAATATGAAATCCCCGACATCGACCTGGTGATTGTGGACCTCTATCCCTTCGAGGCCACATTGGCCAGTGGTGCCGCCGAGGCCGAGATCATCGAGAAAATCGACATCGGTGGCATATCGCTCATCCGAGCTGCTGCCAAAAATTTCAACGATGTGGCCATCGTGGCCAGCAAGGGTCAGTATGACGCGCTGCTGGCGATGATGCGCGGTCACGGCGAGGCGGCCACCACACTGGCCGAGCGCCGCTGGCTGGCCCGCGAGGCGTTTGCCGTGTCGAGCGCCTACGACAGCCACATCTTCAACTACTTCGACGCCGGCGAGCGCAGCCACCTGCGCATGGCTGTGGATGGTGTGAAGGCCCTGCGCTATGGCGAGAACCCGCATCAGCAGGGCTGCTATCATGGCCAGTTCGACGCCATGTTCACCCAGTTGCACGGCAAGGAGATTTCGTACAACAACCTGCTCGACATCGACGCCGCCGTGCGCCTGATCAAGGACTTTGCCGAGCCCACGTTTGTGATCATGAAGCACAACAACGCCTGCGGATTGGCCACGCGGGGCCAGCTGTGCGACGCCTTTGCCGCTGCGCTGGCCGGCGACCCGGTTAGCGCCTTCGGTGGCGTGCACGCGTCCAACCGCACCATCGACGTGGCCACGGCCGAGCAGATGGACAAGGTGTTTATCGAGGTGTGTATCGCTCCGGACTATGAGCCAGAGGCGTTGCAGATTCTGCAACACAAAAAGAACCGCATCATCCTGCAGATGCACCCCTTCGAGCTGCCGAAGCAGCAGGTGCGCTCGGTGCTGCTCGGCGTCCTCGAGCAGGACTGCGACAGCCGCGTGGAGACCGCGGCCGACTTGCGTCAGGCAACCACCGCCGCCGTGCCGACCCAACAGGTGGCCGACCTGCTGCTGGCCAACATCGTGGTCAAGCACAGCAAGAGCAACGCCATCGTGCTGGCCAAGGACCAGATGCTGCTGGCCAGCGGAGTGGGGCAGACGTCGCGAGTCGACGCGCTGAAGCAGGCCATCGAGAAGGCCCGCGAGCACGGCCACTCGCTGCAAGGGGCCGTGATGGCTTCGGACGCCTTTTTCCCCTTCGCCGACTGCGTGCAGCTCGCCCACGAGGCGGGCATCACGGCAGTGATCCAGCCCGGAGGGTCGGTGCGCGACCAGGAGACCATCGACTACTGCAACGAGCACGGCCTGGCCATGGTGATGACCGGCACACGCCACTTCAGGCATTGAGCCATTAATTATTTAGACAAACGTATACAGTTCAAACATATCAAACGAAACTTACAACTTAAAGCATAATATGGGAATCTTTTCATTCACACAAGAAATAGCCGTCGACTTGGGAACGGCCAACACCATTATTATTCATAATGGCAAGATTGTGATCGACGAGCCGTCGGTGGTGGCTCTCGACTCGAAAACGGGCAAGCTGATTGCCGTGGGCGAGCGTGCCCGCGAGATGCACGGCAAGGTGCACGAGGGCATCCGCACGGTGCGTCCGCTGAGCGACGGCGTGATTGGCGACTTCAACGCCGCCGAGCTCATGCTCCGTGGACTCATTAAAAAGGTGAGCGCGAAGAACCGCTGGTTCTCGCCCTCGCTGCGCATGGTGGTGTGCATCCCCTCGGGTTCGACCGAGGTGGAGATTCGTGCCGTGCGCGACTCGAGCGAGCATGCCAACGGGCGCGACGTGTACATGATCTACGAGCCCATGGCCGCAGCGCTGGGCATCGGCCTGGATGTGCTGGCTCCCGAGGGCAACATGATTGTGGACATAGGCGGCGGCACCACCGAGATTGCCGTGATTTCGCTTGGCGGTATCGTGAGCAACAAGAGCATCCGCATT
>CAMVDK010000321.1 GCA_947166165.1 uncultured Porphyromonadaceae bacterium | reverse complement strand
AGAAGGGAGCCAGTCCGATGGCCTCAAGGCGCTTCTGCACCACCTCGAGCGCGGCCATCTTGGCGGCCACGAAGAGCACCCGCTTGCCATGGAACAGGGCGTTGGCGATGATGTTGGTGATGGTCTGCGACTTGCCGGTGCCCGGAGGTCCGTGGAGCACGAAGCTGCGTCCGCGGTGCGAATCGAGCACGGCTTCGAGCTGCGACGAGTCGATGTCGACAGGCAGCGCAAGCTCGGTGGGGGCGAATGCCGCATCGAGGTCGGCGGCCTCGTCGGGGCCGCCATCGGCAGGCGCCACGAGCTCGGCCGGGGCCGTGTTGCTGAGCAGGCCGGCGATGAACGGGTGGCTCGCCATGTGGTCGCCGCCCTGGCGGATGTCTTTCCACATGACGAACTTGTTGAACGAGAACAGTCCGAGCAGCACCTCGTCGAGCACGTTCCACCGTGGCATGTCCTTCACGCTTTGGCGCACGATGGCCAGGATGCGCATCACGTCCACGCCGTGCTCGTCGGTGGGCAGCGGGTCGAGCAGGGGCAGCTCCACGTTGAACTGCTGGCGTATCATCTCGAGCAGCGTAACGTTGATGATGGTTTCCTCGTCGCGGGCGCGGAGCACGTATTTGTTGGCCTTGTGCCGCACTATCTGCATGGGCACCATGACGATGGGCGCATAGCGGGGGCGCGTGCTCCGGTCAGACTCATACCACTTGAGCACGCCCAGCGAGAGGAAGAGCGAGTTGGACCCGTTCTCCTCCATGGCCGTGCGCGAGGTGCGGTAGATGTACTTGAGCCGCTCGGTGAGCTCGGCCTCGTCGAGATAGGCCACCATGCGGTGGTGCTTCAAGGCGTCGACCACGGCAGCCTGCGCATTGGCTCGGAACTGCATCGAGTCGACGATGGCGTTGCCGGCATATTTCATCGTCTCGTCGAGGGCGGGCATCACCTCAAAGTCGTGGCCGTCGCTGATGCTGTCCTCGAGCGCGTCGATGGCAAAGCTCACGAACTGAATCACGCGGCGGCCCACGCGCACGTTGAGCAGGTTGTTGCGCATCGAGAAGTCGAGCAGCTTGCGTTCCCAGATTTGCTGCCGGGTAATGTCGGCACGGGTGGCCAAGTCGCTCATGTCCACCATCTTGACCTCGCGCACGCCATCGCTGTCGACGGCGTGCTCCAGCCCTTCGTTCTCCACTTGCTCGCGGCCCAAGGGGATGGGGCGCACGTGCTGCAGGCGGCAGGCCTTGACGTCGATGAAGCATGTCAACTCCACCTCGGGCGAGCGCAGCGTGTCGAGCGCGCTCTGCACGGCCTCCTCGAAGGTGGGATTGCCGGTGACCGTGACCATGGTCGACTCCACGAGCACCATCTCGTCGACGCCCTCCACGCAGCGCTTGGTCAGGTAGGCCATATCGTCGCTGGCCATGTTGGTGCAGTGGTCGTTCACCAGCCATGCGCCCACCATGGCGTGGCCGGTGACGAGCACGAGCACCGGGTGCAGGCCGCACGACTCCAGGCACGAGGCCATGAGCAACGCGGTGTCGAGGCAAGTGGCCATCTTCTGCTCCACCACTTGCTGTGCCAGGCGCACGCGCTGCCCGTGCACCTCGAAGTCGGCCGGTGGATTGCTGTAGACGATGCCCAGCTCGCGCAGCGCCTTATAGATGGCTGCCACCATGGCACGCACGCGATTGGGGTCCTGCGTCTGGTAGCCGTCGAGGCTGGGGTCGCCCGTCAGGGCCATCAGATGCTCGGCGGCAAGGCGGCAGATGGTGCTCACCGCACTGGCGTTGGGCGTGACGTAGGCCGCAAGCAGCTCGGGCATCAAAGCCGAACCCAACCACTGCTCGACGGGCAGCAGACGCAGTTCGTGGGTCTGGCTGACCTCTGGCTGCCCGCCGACGGTGACCTCGACGGTGAACGTGGTGGTGACACCCTCGGTGAGCCCGAGCAGGCGGTCGGAGTCGGGACGGATGTCCAGGCCGTCGACTCTGACGGTCGACATCGCCGGCACCACATCGAGGTGGACCTGGCAGTCGTCGACCATCGGACCGGTGAGCTTCACCGCTACATCGGTCACATCGGCATCGCCGGTGTTGACCAGTTCGCATCGCTCACACACGGGGTAGCCGTTATGGTGAACCGCATAGTTCACACTGGCCAGATAGCGGATTTCCAGCTTGATGGCAGAGGAGGTGGTGGATTCGTTCATGACCATGGTGCATTTTATATGATGACAACCACGCCTCAGGCATTGACTGAAGCGAGACTAAAAATCACAAGAAATTACAAAAAACCTCAATCGGCCTTCAAAATTACAACAAATTGAGCGCAATGCAAAAAAAAAGACGAAGTTTTTTTGTTTGCATTGCCGAGATGCCGCGTAATTTCGGCGAAGCCAACATTACTGCAAATCGAGCGCAATGCAAAAAAAAGACGAAGTTTTTTTAGGTCACCAGCAAAAGCCTGTGTCTGTATCGATAACCAACACTCGAAGAGTGTCCTTTGCGTAACCCTGGGTCACCGCATAGCGGTGGCCCAGGGGAAAGGATGCAATTAAAGCGCCTCTGAAGGAGGCCACACGAGGGTGAGGGCGTTCCGCTGCCACAGTGGCCTCTTCCAGAGGCATTTCTTACTGCCGATGGCCCCCCCCCGGGCCAACGCTGCGCGTTGTTCCGGGGTTATCCAGATTCAGCCCTCCGGGCTTTTCAGTTGGCGTTAATTATGGATGGGGACAACAAGTAGATAATCCCCTATTTTTTAGCATCGAGCCGCCCCCCCCTTGGGCCTGCTGGATACTCGCGTCGTGGCCTATTGCCGACGGGTCGGTTGGCACGTCGCGCCAGGCCAGCACCTCGCATCCCTCACCCTTTACGGCAGCTT
>CAMVDK010000320.1 GCA_947166165.1 uncultured Porphyromonadaceae bacterium | reverse complement strand
GCTCTTCCACATCGCCAACGTGCTGCACAAGCGCGCCGCCTGTCTGCTCACCATCTCCGACTCGCTGGTGTCGGGAGCCGCCATCAGCGCCGAAGAGCGTCAGCTGTCGTTCCGCACGATGATGAAACTCGCCCTCGAGTCGGCCATCACGCTGTGAGTGCCGCCGCACTGTCGCGGCCCGCTCAACGAAAATCACCGCAGGCACCCGTCCGCTTCACGAAGCGCTGACGGGTGCCTGCGGTGGCTTTGTGCCTGCTGGCCCGTGGTGGGTCAGTCGCAGGAACTGATGTTCTTGAAGTTTTTCCAGTTCTTCGCGCTCCGGTAGGCCTGCATGGCCGTGGCCGGCACGCAGAGCGCCACCTTGTCGTTGCTCGCTTTGTCGAGCGCGGGCGGGGTGGTGCCCAGGCAGCGGATTTGCTGGAGCAGTTTGCATTTTTCGGCCACCTTCTTGCCGATGGTGGTCACGCTGGCGGGGATGACGAGCTGGGTGATGGCCGTCTCGCGCAGGGCATTGTCGCCGATGGTGAGCAGGCCGGCGCCAAGGTCGATGAGGCTGAGCATCTTGCAACCCCTGAAGGCCTCTTTGCCGAGGGTCGACACAGAGGCGGGCAGCGCGACGGCAGTGAGGCTCTCGCACTCGCGGAAGGCCTCTTTGCCGATGTTGGCCAGGCCGTCGTTCAAGGTGAGTCGCGACAGGCGCTTGCAGCCCTTGAAGGCACGCTCGCCGATGGCCGTCACGCTCGACGGCAGTTGCAGTTCGCTCAGGCTGGTGCAGTTCTCGAAGGCTTGTTCGGCGATGGCTGTGAGGTCGTCGCTGGTGGTGAAGCCGGTGAGCGCCGAGCAACCGGCGAAGGCGTTCTTGCCTATCTGCACCACGCCGGGCATGTCGATGTGCTGCAGGCGGGTGCAGCCGTCAAAGGCGCTCGTGCCTATGCTCTCCACGCTGGCGGGCAGCTCGAGCCGCGTGAGGGCGGTGCCACAGAAGGCGGCCGTGGCGATGGCCTTCACGCCGTCGGGAATGACCACCGATTGCAGACTCGAGCACGTGGCGAAGGCATAAGTCCCGATGACCTTGACCGACTCGGGACACACCACACTAGTGACGCGGCTGCCATAGAAGGCACTGCCGTCGATGGTGGTCACGCCGTCGGGCACGGTGAACGAGCCTCCGCGCGCCGAGGGGAAGAGGATGAGCAGTTCGCCGCTGGAGTCGTAGAGCACGCCGTCTTCGGTGCTGTAGTGGCGGCTGCCGTAAGCCACGTCGATGTCCTCGAGTTTGGTCATGTGGCCCAGGTCGTTGTTGTCGACTTTGGTGGCGGCGGGCAGGGTGAGGTGGGCGATAGAGGTGTTGTCGAAGGCTTTCGCGCCGAGACGTTCAAGGCCGGCCGGCAGTTTCAAACGCCGAATGGCGGTGTTCTGGAAGGCCTTGCTGCCAATCTCGAGCACCGAACTGGGCAACTGCAGGTCGGCGAACTTCGAGCAGCCGGCAAAGGCTTCATCGCCGATGGACTGCAGCCCGTCGGGCAGGGTGATGTAGTCGAGTCGGGAGCAATTCCTGAAGGCCTGTTTGCCGATGGAGCGCACGCTGGGAGGCATGATCACCTCTTCGAGTTCGTGGCATCCTTGCAGAGCGTTGTCGTCGATGCGCCTGATGCGGTCGGGCAGCACGATGGCGCGCAGATGGCTGGAGTACGCCAGCGCGTCGCCGAGCACATCGCGCTCGCCACGGTTGCTAAACAGGCCCGAGGAGCCGGAACTGACGATGCGCGCCCGCTGCAGTTCGAGGTCGACGAAGTTGTCGGTGCGGTCGCCGCTGCTGTTCACGCAGCGCGAGCGGTTGCAGATTTTCTTGATATACTTGAAATCGCTGGCATCGAGCGGGCCCTCGATGCGCAGCAGCCTCACCTGGTCGAAGGCGTCTTCGGGCATGCACTCCTCGAGCGTTCCGGCTTCGCGCAGGTCGATTTCGACCACGTCGCCATAGGCGTCGGTGCGCACCTGGAAGCGGTCGCGGTAGCGTCGGTCGCCGCCGAGGCTGTACTGCGCCGAGGCAGGCAGCGCGACGCTGGCGACCAGCAGCGCGGCGGCACACAGCCGCAGCAGTGATGTGAGTCGGGTCATGATGGGGTGTCGATTTTGGGGTTGGGAATACGGGTGTAGTTGAACGGGTCGGCCTCGTCGAGCTCGAAGGCCCGTGCGCAGTCGAGCATCATCCACCGCCACTGCTGCCGGACCACCTCGTTGCGGAATTCCGGCTTCCCGGTGTCGTGGTTGCGCAAGGCCTGCATGGTGTGGCCGAACACCTGCGGCATGGGACTCTCCACGTCGAGGTGCTCGCTCACGTCGGCCCACACGCAGGAGCCGTGCCTGAACCAGCCGCCGCGCGTGTCGCTGACCATCATGAGCGCTTTGCGGCCTGTGTTGCTGTCGAGCAGGCTGTCGATCGACGGTGCCGTGAATTGCAGCTGCAGCTCGTGGTAGCGGTTGTTGGCTTCGTCGATCCAGCCCTGTGTGCATCCGGCATGGGTGAACAGCGTGTCGCCAATCTGGCAGGCCAGGTGGAAGAGCCCGCGCTTCTGCTCCAGGATGGGGCCTATTTCTTCGGCCATGAAGGAGCTGTAGCGGGAGCTGCGGCCGTTGAAGCCATCGATGTAGTGAAGGTCGTGGTTGCCCAGCAGCAGGGTCACTTTGTCGGGATGGCTTTCGGCCAGAGCGACGATGTCGTTGAAACCGTCGAAGGCATCGCCCAGGTCAATGTCCTCGAAGCCATAGGGGTCGACGTAGTCGCCCAGAAACACCACATGACTGTAGCGGTCGAGGTGGCTGCACGGCTCGCGCCAAAAGTCGCGTCCGTGGACATCGGGAATAACGAGAATCATAATGTTATTTTAAAATTCACAAT
>CAMVDK010000319.1 GCA_947166165.1 uncultured Porphyromonadaceae bacterium | reverse complement strand
CTTCGGGCAGGGTGGTGTTCATCTTCCAGTTGCCCGCAACGATGTTCTTTCTCATTTTGATGTTTTGGTGTTATTTGTTAAACATGTTGTTGATTGTTCTCGTACGTTTCGCTTGATGCGTCTTCGCCTTCGAGCTGTGCGCTGTGGGGTGCAGGACCGTTGCCGCTGTCGCCGTCGTTGTCGTGCCTTCTGGCGAACAGGCTCACAATCAGCAGGTGCAGGCGGTTGACCACCAGCAGCAGCGCCATGGCGATGGCATAGGGGGTGAGGATGGCGCGCAGGGTGGCTTCGGGGTCGAAGTCGTCGCTGAGTGTGGCCGGTTGCAGCGCCGGGTCGTGGATGCGGTCGGTGCTTATCGATCCCAGCGTGCGCTTCCACCGCAGCACGCCCTGGCTCACGAATGCCACTGCGGGGTTGCCGCGTGCCACCATCTTCACGTCGCTGTCGTCGGCGGCGAGCATCGTGTAGTCGGCCATCGAGATGTCGCGCCAGGCGGCGACCTGCGCTTGGGTAGCCGACGCCACGCCCACCACTGCGGCATCGTGAGTGCGGGCATAATCGGCCAGTTCGTTGATCACAAAGGTGTGGGCGATGCTCACCTCGGGCAGGTCGGCGAAGAGCATCAACAGCACATCGCCTTGTCCGAGCGTCTCGGCGGTGACGTCGTCGCCCTCGTCGAGCAGAGCCAGCTGATGGCCGCTGCGCTCCACCACGGTGCCGTGCTGCGGAGCCGCCGGACGGCGGTCTACGTAGGTCCAGCCTGCATCTTCGTCGGGCAGCGAGTCGAGTGCGAACTCCTGCTGGCGGCCGTCCTTCTCGTAGATGAACACGAAGTCGTCGTCGGAGGGTGCCTGCCCCGCCTCGGCGAGCCGGGTGCCCACCGGATAAGGCCGGAAGTCGATGAGCGGCTGCGTGAAGTAGCCATAGTAGGCCACCACCAGCGCCACGGCCATCGACAGCGCGCCCACAATCCATTGCACCGCCGGTCCATACCATCCGCGCACGCGCCGCCCCAGCCACCAGATCACAAGCAGTCCAGCCAGCAGCAGCAAGTTCTTGCCAAAGGTGGACCAGTTGCTCAGGTGGACGGCGTCGCCGAAGCATCCGCAGTCGGCCACGGCATCGGTCAGGGCGAGCCACAACGTGAGCGGGGTGAGCAGCAGCATGAGCAGTGTGAGCAGCAACGGCACGCCACGGCGGTAGGCGCCCACCAGCAGCAGCACACCGAACACAAACTCCACGGCCGCCAGCGCCACCGATGCGAACAGCGCCAGTCCGGCCACCTCGGTCCAGCCCAGGACCCCGAGATATTCGGTGATTTTATAATAGCCACCCCATGGGTCTACAGCCTTGACAAAACCCGAAAAAGCGAACACGCCCCCCACCAGCACGCGCAGCAGAACCACAAGTGCCGTCTGCCACACGGGCACGGCATCAGTGGCTGCAGGCTTGCTGGTCTTCGGCATGCTTGATGAGTGCGAAAACGGCATAGTTGATCATGTCTTGATAGTTGGCGTCGATGCCTTCGCTCACCAGCGTGGTGCCGTTGTTGTCCTCAATCTCCTTGACGCGCAGGATTTTGGTGAGGATGATGTCGGTGAAGCTCGACACCCGCATGTCGCGCCAGGCCTCGCTGTAGTCGGTGTTCTTGTCGAGCATCAGCCGCTTGGTGGCTCCGATAAGCTCATCGTAGAGCTTCAGGGCCTCGTCGGTGGTCATGTCGATTGAATAGCTGCAGCCCCGCGAGAGCTGAATGAGCCCTATCACGCCATAGTTCACAATGCCCACAAATTCGGGCCACATGTCCTCTCCCACCCTGCTCTCGCCGTTGATTTCGAGCGTGCGTATGCGTTTGGCTTTGATAAACATCTGGTCGGTGACTGACTGCGGCCTGAGGATGCGCCACGACGGGCCGTAATCCTTCATCTTGTCGACAAAGAGCTTGCGGCATTGAGCTATCACCTCATCGTATTCTTTGCTTGTGTTCATTTGCTTCGGTAGTTTTGAATGCGCAAAATTACGAAATAATGCACAAAGCGCAATGCATGGCACCCGTTTTTTTCGAGCTGGGAGTTGAATTGCATGGATTTGCTTGTATTATAGGTGGACATGTGGCGGAGAGGGGGCGGTGTGAGTGGACGGAGGAATGGGGGTGAGTCGGTGCGGAGTGCCGGCGGCATGAATCAGTGCGACAAATCAAGTGGCTGGCGAAGAAAACGAAGTCAAGAGCCGGCACACGGTGCATGTGCCGGCTCTTGTGATGAGAAATGCCACATCAAAGGGATGTGATGAAACTCCGAAAAAGTAAGGATTTGAGGGCTCCCAGACCTTTGTAATCCTCTGGTCTCTTGCGAAACACCTTGCGGTTGAGGCCCGCCATTGGAGAGGAAGCTTTTCTCGGCATTTCAAATAAAAATTGAAGAGTATCCCGATCGTCTTTAATGTGGCAATATGTGTTAGAACTACAAATAACAAAGGAGGTTTTCCTTTGCGTTGCAAAATTACTACGAATTATGGAAACTGGCAAATTTTCGCAACAAAAAATTGCTTAACTTCTCTTAACCACCTTCCTTGCCATCGCCTCCGCACTGGCCGTTCGGCTTGGAAAGTGCCCTGCGGGCGAAGTTACGCGGTGTCTCGGAAAAGCAAAAACTGTTTTGCTTTTTCGCTCGACTTGCAGCCACGTTGCCCTACGGGCGAAGTTACGCGGCGTCTCGGCAATGAAAATGAAAATCTTCGCTTTTCATTTTGCATTGCACTCGACTTGCAGCCACGTTGCCCTACGGGCGAAGTTACGCGGCGTCTCGGCAATGAAAATGAAAATCTTCGCTTTTCATTTTGCATTGCACTCGACTTGCAGCCACGTTGCCCTACGGGCGAAGTTACGCGGCGTCTCGGCAATG
>CAMVDK010000318.1 GCA_947166165.1 uncultured Porphyromonadaceae bacterium | reverse complement strand
CCGTGGTGTCGCCCGACGGCAAGCAGGTGGCATTCACCGTGCGCGGCGAGGTGTTTGTCACCTCGGTGGAATACAACACCACCAAGCGCATCACCTTCACCCCCGAGGCCGAGGAAGGCATCACCTGGGGGGCCGACAACCGCACGCTGGTCTACGCCAGCGAGCGCAACGGCAACTGGCAACTCGTCAAGGCCACCATCGAGCGCAAGGAAGACCCCAATTTCCCCAATGCCACCACCATCAAGGAGGAGATTCTGCTCCCCTCGTCGACGGTGGAGCGCGCCATGCCCGACATCAGCCCCGACGGCAAGAAACTCGCCTTTATCGAGGACCGCACACGGCTCATGGTGATGGACCTCAAGAGCGGCAAGGTGCACCAGGTGACCGACGGCAGCACCTGGTATGAGACCAACGGCGGCTTCGGCTACAGCTGGTCGCCCGACGGACGCTGGATAGCCCTGGAATTCATCGGCAACCAGCGCGACCCTTACACCGACATCGGCCTGGTGAGTGCCGACGGCGGACCCATTGTCAACATCACCCAGAGCGCCTACTTCAGCGAAAGTCCGAAGTGGGTGATGGGCGGCACGGCCATCATGTTCAAGAGCAACCGCTACGGCATGCGCAGCCACGCCTCGTGGGGCTCGCAAGACGACGTGCTGCTCTGCTTCGTCAACCAGGATGCCTACGACCGCTACCGCCTCTCGAAAGAGGACTACGAGCTGCGCAAAGAGCTTGAGAAAGAACAGCAAAAGGAAGCCGACAAGGCCAAAGAGGCCGCCAGCAAGAACAAGAAGAAGAAAGGCAACGAAAAGGCCGACGAGAAGACGGCCGACAAGAAACAGGTGGCCATCGAGCTCGACGGCATCCAGGACCGCATCGTGCGCCTCACCCCCAACTCCAGCGACATCGCCAGCGCCCTGATCACCGACGACGGCGAGAGCCTCTACTACCTCTCGAAAGTCGAGAAGGGCTACGACCTGTGGAAACTCGACATGCGCGAGCGCAGCACCAAGCTCATCAACAAGATGGGAGGCGGACGCGCCAGCATTCAGAGCGACAAGGACGGCAAGAACTTCTTCATTCTGGGCAGCGGAGCCATGAAGAAACTCGCTGTGAGCGGCGACAAGCTGACCGGCATCGACTACAAGGCCGAATTCAAGATGGACCTGGCCGCCGAGCGGGAATACATGCTCAACCATGTGCACCGGCAGATTGACAAACGCTTCTACAACCTCAACTACCACGGTGTGGACTGGGATGCCATGACCGAGGCCTACCGCAAGTTCCTGCCGCACATCAACAACAACTACGACTTCGCCGACCTGCTCAGCGAGCTGCTCGGCGAGCTCAACGTGTCGCACACCGGCGGCCATTACTATCCCCCCACGGGCGAAGCCACCGCACGCCTGGGTCTGCTCTTCGACTGGCAGTACACCGGCCAAGGCCTCAAGGTGGACGAGGTGCTCGCCAAGGGCCCCTTCGGCCACGCCAACTCGCAGGTGCGACCCGGCGTGATTGTGGAGAAAATCAACGGCACGGCCATCGACCAGCAGAACGACTACACCCAGCTGCTCAACGGCCAGGCCGGCAAAAAGACCCTCGTCACCCTCTACAACCCCGCCACCGGCAAGCGCTGGGACGAGGTGGTGCTGCCCGTCACCAACGGCGCGATGAACGAACTGCTCTACCGCCGATGGGTGAAGCGCAACGAGCACGTGGTCGACAGCCTGTCGGGAGGACGCCTGGGCTACGTGCACATCCGCTCCATGGGCGACGAGAGCTACCGCGAGGTCTACAGCCAGGTGCTCGGCAAGTACAACAAGAAGGACGGCATCGTGATCGACGTGCGCTTCAACGGCGGAGGCCGGCTGCATGAGGACATCGAGGTGCTCTTCAGCGGCAAGAAATATTTCACCCAGGTGGTGCGCGGACGCGAAGCGTGCGACATGCCCAGCCGCCGCTGGAACAAGCCCAGCATCATGCTCCAGTGCGAAGCCTGCTACAGCAATGCCCACGGCACACCCTGGGTGTACAAGCACACCGGCATCGGCAAGCTCGTGGGCGCTCCCGTGCCCGGCACCATGACCAGCGTGTCGTGGGAAGACCTGCAGGACGACTCCATGCTCTTCGGCATCCCCATCATCGGCTACCGCCTGCCCGACGGCTCCTACCTCGAGAACAGCCAGCTCGAGCCCGACATCCTCGTGCTCAACGACCCGGCCACCGTGGTCAAGGGCGAGGACCGCCAGCTCAAGGCTGCTGTCGACGAGCTGCTGCGTGAAATCAAATGATTCAACAACCACAAGGCACGCGCGTGGTGCCTCCGCCCAGGAGCCGCCACGCGCCGCCTTTTAAAACCAAAGAGACGTATGACCGACTTTATTTCGCAAAACTTTGCCAGCATTGTGGGCTACGCGGCCAGCATATGCCTGCTGCTGGGCTACCTGCCGCAGACGGTGCACACCATCCGCACGCGCAAGACCGACGACATCGCCACCGGCACCTTCCTGCTCATGGGCATAGGCGGAGCACTCTTCGCGTTCAACGGCTGGCTCACCGACAACTGGCCGCTGCTGCTGTGCAACCTGCTCACCACCATCATGAGCGCCATCATCTTCGGCATCAAAATGCACAACGACCATTTCAAGAAATAAGCCAGCTCTCCTGACTTCGGCAATGGGACACCCAAACCTGTGTTTGCTAGTCAAGCTATAAAGGCTCGCCTTGTCGAGCCACAGGCAACGTGGCTCTGCCTGAAGGGTGGACCAAACGCATCGAAATGAAGCCGCTCACCCCGAGGGTGACCTGCGGCATAGCCCCCACCGCCCTGCCGACCCATGCAACACGCTGGCCGCACCCTGGCAACAAATGTGCCCGGGTGCGGCCAGCCGCTTATCTCTGGG
>CAMVDK010000317.1 GCA_947166165.1 uncultured Porphyromonadaceae bacterium | reverse complement strand
CGCAGAACTGTGTGTGGGTGTGGAAGTTATAGCCGAAGGTGGATTGTGTGATTGCTTTGAAGTCGATCATTGCTGTGCTGACGGTGATGGCCGAAGATGATTCAGAAGAGTTTGCTGATTTGCTCGTTGGGAATGACGCTCATCACGATGCGCCCGTCGGGGGTGTAGTTGGGGTTGGAAAGTTGAAAAAGTTCGGCCACGAGCACGTCCATCTCTTCCTGGGCGAGACGCCGTCCGTAGGGGATGGCTGCCGCGGCGGCCACCTTGAGTGCGATGTGCTCCATGATGCGCGATTTGACGGGCACTCCCCCACCCTCCACCGACTCAATGACCTGCATCAGGAGGTCGGCGACATCGGTGCCTTCGAGTCCGGCGGGCATGGCGCTCACCGACCAGTCGCCGGCGCTGAGCTGCGAGAGCGCGAAACCGATGCGCTCGAGCTCGGGCACGAGTCCGCACAGCACCACATGGTGGGCATGGTCGAGATGGAGCACCTCGGGGAAGAGGATGGTCTGCGAGACCACGGCCTGACTGGCGAGCTGCTTCATGTAGCGGGCGAAGAGCACGGCGATGTGGGCCCGGTGCTGGTCGATGATCATGAGTCCGGAGGCGATGGGGCCGACGATGTAGCGGCCTTTCATCTGGATGTAGAGCGATGGACCTTGCGGCTCGTCGAGCTGGAGCTGCTGCGGGGTTTCGCCACTCTGCCCGGGCTGAGGCTGCCCGGGCTGCTCGTGAGGCGACAGCATGGCCTCTTCGGCTCCGGCGTCGGGGGCATCGGGGGCCGCACCGGTCTGCTGGAGCGACTGCTGCCGTTTGCGCTCAAAGTTGCGATAGAGCTGCTCCCAGTCGGTGGTGGACTGGCGGTGGTACGACGACGGGCAGTCGTGCTCGAAGGGGTTGTAGTGCTTGTCGACATCGATTTGCGGCGGCTCCACATGGCGGTGGCTGTCGAGGGCCGGTATCTCGGGGGCGTCCTTGCGGTCGAAGTCGATCGACGGCACCTCGTTGAACCGCCCCAGTGCCTCCTTGACCCCGGCGGCGAGAATCTGCCAGATGGGCATCTCGTCCTCAAACTTGATCTCGGTCTTGGTGGGATGGATGTTCACATCGATGGTGCCTGGGTCGACATCGAAGACGAGGAAGTAGCTGGGCTGCTCGTCGGCCGGGATGAGCTGGTCGTAACAGCTGATGACGGCCTTGTGGAAATAGGGGTGCCGCATATAGCGCCCGTTGACGAACAGGAACTGCTGTGCGCCGCGCTTGCGCGATCCCTCGGGCTTGCCCACGAAGCCGTGTATGCGCACAATCGACGTGTCGACGTTCACGGGGATGAGCTGGTGCTCAAGGTTCTTGCCCATGAGGGCGGCGATGCGCTGCAGCAGTCCCGAGGCCATGAGCTTGTACATCACCGATCCATTGTGCATGAGCGTGAACTCCACGTTGCAGTTGACCAACGCCAGTTTCTCAAATTCCTTGACGATGTTGCTGAGCTCCACCTGGTTGCTCTTGAGGAATTTGCGCCGTGCGGGCACGTTAAAAAAGAGGTTCTTGATCATGAAATTGGACCCTGGCGGACACATGTCGGGTTCCTGGCTCTCGCAGGTGCTGGCGTTGATGATGAGCTTGGTGCCGAGTTGGGCGTCGCGCGGTCGGGTGCGCAGCTCCACCTGGGCGATGGCGGCGATCGACGCGAGTGCCTCGCCACGGAAGCCCATGGTGTGGAGCGTGAACAGGTCGTCGGCCTGGCGGATTTTTGACGTGCTGTGGCGTTCGAAAGCCAGGCGGGCGTCGGTGTCGGTCATGCCCACGCCGTTGTCGATGATCTGGATGAGCGTCCGTCCGGCGTCCTTGAGAATGATTTGCACGCTGGTGGCCTGCGCGTCGATGGCGTTCTCGACCAGTTCTTTGATGACCGAGGCCGGGCGCTGAATCACCTCGCCGGCAGCAATCTGGTTGGCCACCGAATCGGGCAGGAGTTTGATGACGTCGCTCATTGTAATAAAAAAGATGTTAGATATTCTATGTTCGTAACTCTGCCCCTTACCGGCCGTCGACGAAGATGTCGTCGGGCGTGCGGGGGCGGATGGCGTCGTGCCAGTGGAACTGGGGCAGGTAGAGCTGGGATCGCTTGAGCAGGAACAGCGGTGTGACCTGCCCCGAGACGTCGGGCCACATCGACACGCGCTCGATTTCCTGCTTGGGCTTGAGCAGCACGCGCAGGTAGCTGGCCTCGGCGTTGACCTGCTTGTTGTAGGTGGAGTCGTCTTCCTGCGGATAGAGGATGACCATCACGTTGCCGTCCACGTCGAGCCGCCGCAGCTGCTTGCCGTCGAAGTAGGCCTTCATCTTCTTGCCGCTGAGCTGGTCGTAGTAGTCGTTGCCCACATGCTCCGCCATGAGTCCGGTGGCGGGCAGGGTGGCCCAGTCGGCGGTGGAATCGTTGAGGTGGAGGTTGATTTCGGGTCCCGACACTTGCCGCTCGTCGCTCCAGACCACGGCGTCGCGATACATGTTGATGATGGTGTCGGCCTCGGAGAGCTGGAGCGAGTCGCACACGCCTTGCACGTCGGAGCGGTAGAAGCGCACGCGGTTGAAGGCCCGGAGTATGCGCACCGAGTCGGGGTCGACGAGCGGGCACAGGGTGTCGGCGTGCAGATAGATGGTGTCCTTTTGCGAGAACTCGCGTGCACGCGCGCGGCGCGTAACAAAGGAGTAGTGGGTGTTGTCGTCGTGGTAGCCGTAGCCGCCGTCGAGGATGACCTTGTTGTCGGGGTCGGTGATCACCACGTTGCCATTCGCCTCGCCATAGTTGAGCTTGCGGTTGTAGTAGACGGTGTCGCCCTCGAGTGTCTTGCCGTCCTTGGCGGTGATGAGCGAGCGCTGGTAGAGGGTGGCGTCGTCGCTGCTGGTGTTGTACCATC
>CAMVDK010000316.1 GCA_947166165.1 uncultured Porphyromonadaceae bacterium | reverse complement strand
CTCATCTTGCCAAGCGCGGCGCGGTGGTTGTCCACGTATTGGAAGGCGAACTTCTGCAGCAGTCCGGCATTGACCACGTCGATGTAATACGACGTGATGCCTGTCGTGTCGCGCGGCACGAAGATGTCGGGCACAATGCCTCCGCCGCCATACACGGTGCGCCCCGTGGTGGTGGTGAACACCTGGCTGCGGTCAATCTTCATGCTGTCCTGGCTGTAGAGCTCGCCGCTCATGTAGCGGTCGTAAAGTTCCTTCTCATAATTGAACGTGCCAGCCTTGTAGTCCTTCTGGATGCAGCGTCCGCTGGGCGTGTAGTATCGCGCGATGGTAAGTCTGATGGCACTGCTGTCGGGCAGCATGAGCTGCTGCTGCACAAGCCCCTTGCCAAACGAGCGGCACCCCACCACCAGGCCACGGTCGTTGTCCTGGATGGCTCCGGCGAAAATCTCGCTCGCGCTGGCCGAGAACTCATCGATGAGCACCACCAGCTCGGCGTCGGTGAACCCTCCCGAGTCGTCGCTCCAGAATTGCGAGTCGTCGCGCTTGTAGCGGCCCTTGGTGTAGACAATCAGGCGGTTGTCGGGCAGGAACTCGTTGGCCATGTAGATGGCCGTCTCCATGTATCCGCCGCCGTTGCCGCGCAGGTCCACCACATAGCGCTTGGCGCCCTCGCGCTCCAGAGACGCGAGCGCGGTGAGGAATTCATTATAGGTGTTGCGGCCAAACTGGTTCACCTTCACATAGCCGGTGGTCTTGTCGAGCATGTAGCTGGCATCGACCGAGTTCACGGGGATGTCGCCGCGGGTGATGGTGAACGAGAGCGTCTTGGGCGTGTTGGCGCGCTTGATGCCCAGCTTCACCTTGGTGCCCTTGTTGCCGCGCAGGCGGCGCATCACCTCGCTGTTGTTGACCTGCGAGCCCACGAAGGCCGAGTCGTCGATGGCCACGATGCGGTCGCCGGCCAGGATGCCCACCTTTTCCGATGGGCCGCCGGAGATGACCTCAATCACGTTGATGGTGTCGTTCATGATCATGAACGAGATGCCGATGCCGCTGAAGCTGCCTCCCAGCTCCTCGTTGGCCGAGCGTATCTCCTCGGCGCTGAAGTAGAGCGTGTGCGGGTCGAGGTTGGCCAATATCTGTGGAATCGACATCTCGATGAGCTGGTCCATGTTCACCGTGTCGACATATTCGCTGGCGATCATGTTCAGGATGGTGTTCAGCTTGCGGTCGTTGTCGACGGCATATTTCCGGCTCGAGAAGCGGTTGCCGATAAAGATGCCCACTACCACAGCAGCGGCAATGGCCAGAGGCATCCACAGCAAGTGGGCGCGGGAGGTGGGGGTGTGCTTGGTTGGCATGGCTTCTTACACAATGCGGGGCATGTACTGGTTGTTGTCGTCGCCGGTCTTGATCATCTGCACGCACTCAATGCCGGCGCGTTTGAGCAGCTCCACGCCGTCGGTGATGCGGTAGTACTCGCCGAACACCACCCGGCGAATGCCCGCCTGGATGATCAGCTTCGAGCACTCGATGCACGGCGACGTGGTCACATAGAGCGTGGCCCCCTGGCTGCTGTTGTTGCTCTGGGCCACCTTGGTGATCGCGTTGGCCTCGGCATGAAGCACGTAGGGCTTGGTGTGGTCGGCGTCGTCCTCGCACACGTTCTCGAAGCCCACCGGTGTGCCGTTGTAGCCGTCGCTGATGATCATCTTGTCTTTCACAATCAGCGCACCCACTTGGCGGCGGATGCAATACGAGTTCTCGGCCCATATCTGCGCCATGCGCAGGTAGCGGGAGTCGAGAAGCGACTGCTTGGTGATGGGCGACTGCTCAACCATTTCAAAATCAGATGAATAATAAATAAAAGCGGGTGGCCGTCGGCCACCGGAACGGAAATCCGTCACAAAATTACTGCAATCCGAGCGAAATGCAAAACAAAATGCATTATTTTTTATAATCGCCGTCGCCAAACCCCGTCAAGCCCTGCTCCATCCCGCCAAGCTCCGCACCACGCAACCGAGCAAAGCGGGACAATGGGGTCGGAGGTTTTTGTCCCGCTTTTGGCGCGCTTTGGAAACGATTTCGGCAACATGCCATTAGTTTTTTCCTTAAAAAGTTGCACACGCGGGGAAAGTGATGTAACTTTGCGCTTTTGATGATGAACCAGGTCGTGCTGTTGTAGGGCACGGCTGATTATTCAATAATAATGACTGACAAAATGATCAACATCCAATTTCCTGATGGAAACGTGAAGCAATTCGAGGCCGGCACCACACCGCTTCAGATTGCCGAGAGTATCAGCGCCGGGCTGGCTCGTAACATCCTGGCCGCTAAATTCAACGACGAGGAGTGGGACATTTCGCGCCCCATCGAGGCCGATGGAACCATCCAGTTCTTCAAGTGGGACGACCCCGAGGGCAAGCACGCCTTCTGGCACACCTCGGCCCACCTGCTCGCCGAGGCCCTGCAGGAGCTCTACAAGGGCATCCAGTTCGGCATCGGACCGGCCATCGAGAACGGTTTCTACTACGACATCGACCCGGGCGAGAACAACCTCACCAGCGCCGACTTCCCCAAGATTGAAAAAAAGATGATGGAACTCGTGGCGCGCAAGGAGCAAGTCGTGCGCCGCGACATCAGCAAGGCCGACGCCATGACCTTCTTCGGCGACGGCGGCCAGACGCTCAAGTGCGAGCTCATCAGCGAGCTTGAGGACGGCCACATCACCACCTATACCCAGGGCAATTTCACCGACCTGTGCCGTGGCCCGCACATCCCCACCGTGGCCCCCATCAAGGCCGTGAAAATACTTTCGCTCGCCGGCGCCTACTGGCGTGGTGACGAAAAACGCCAGCAACTGGTGCGCGTCTACGGCATCTCGTTCCCCAAGAAGTCGATGCTCGACGAGTACCTGGTGCTCCTTGAGG
>CAMVDK010000315.1 GCA_947166165.1 uncultured Porphyromonadaceae bacterium | reverse complement strand
GCTGGCGGAGCGACTTCAACGAGCTCAACACCCGCGTACTCGTCGAGCACGGCGTCGTCACCCGCATCACCCGCCACTGGATCCCCTGACACCCTCACATCGCCCCCGGATGCTGCGCCAACTCAAACGTCAATATCAACCAATCGTAACGCAATACTTATTAATATTAATTAAATACCCAATCATGAACAAAAATCACTTTTTGAAAGCAGTCCTGTCGGCACTGCTGATGACTGTGAGCATGGCCGCGACGGCTGCCGTGGTGACTGTCGACGACGCGCGACAGGCCGCCACGACGTTCCTGCGTGGCTGCGGCCCGCGCTATGCGGCCGGCTCCCCCATCAGTCTCACCCTGGCCTACAAGGCGGTGTCGCCCCGTGGCATGGACGACTACTTTGTGTTCAACATCGACGGCGGCGGCTACGTGGTCGCGGCAGCCGACGACCGCGTGCTCCCCGTGTGGGGCTACATCACCAGTGGCACCTTCAGCACCGACCGCCTGCCCGCCAGCACCCGCTGGTGGCTGGAGCAATACCAGGAGCAGATGGAATATTTGCGCCGGCATCCCGAGGCCAAGCCGCGCCGCGCCGTGACGCTCGCCACCAGCGTGGCACCGATGCTGACCACCAAATGGGACCAAGACAAGCCCTACAACAATTTCTGCCCGGTGGTGAACAGTGGCGGCAGTGGCGGACTGGCTTTCACCGGTTGTGCCGCAACAGCGATAGCTCAGGTCATGAACAATCACCAGTGGCCTACCAAAGGATTTGGCAGCAACTCCTACACCTGCAACGTGGTTGGCGGAAACACCGTGACGCTGACGAGCGACTTCAGCCAGCACACCTACGACTGGGCCAACATGAAAAACATGTACCGATACACCCAAAGCGCCGATGTCGACACGCGCGATAGCGAAAGCGACCCGTGGGTGCGCGCCACGTCCCAGCAGCAGAGCGCTGTGGCGCAGCTCATGCGCGATGCAGGCATCGCCCTCAACATGGAATATGGAAACCGAGAGAGCTCGTCGAATGAACAATCGATATGCCAAGTTCTGCGTTTGTATTTCGGCTACGACAACAGCCTGAAGAATTTGAACCGCGATAAATATGCGGGAGATTGGGACGCGATGCTCCGCAGCGAACTTGACGCTCGTCGTCCGGTGATTTACACTGGCCATGTCAGCAATGGCGGTGGCCATGCCTTTGTCTTCGATGGCTACTACACAAACGGATACTTCCATGTGAACTGGGGGTGGAGCGGCGATGGCGACGGCTATTTTGCCAGTAGCCTGCTCAGCCCTGATGACCAAGGCGTGGGCTCTTACGAAGGCGGCTATAATTACCAGCAGATAGCAAACATCGGCATCAAACCCCGCACGGGCAGCGAGGGGAACGTGAAACTGGTGTCCAGTGTCAAACCGGTGAACGCGGTCATGCCTTCCAGCAAGGTCCAGGCCACCGCCACCTTCAAGGCCTTGGGGGGCAGTTACAGCGGGGATATTTGGATGAGTGTTATTTCTGGTCCTGACGACAATTTTTCAGAGGTGGCGGCAACAAGGGTCAGTCTGAATCTTGCCGAAAACCAGGAACAGACGGTCACCTTCACCGTGTCGTTCGATGGGGCACCCTGCGAAACCTACCGTCTATGGTTGGCGAATCCATATCTCATGAATGAGGGCAAAGACCAATGGGGCGAAGAGGCCACATTCACTACTCCGGGCCTCACACTGAACAGATACAACCTCTTGCTCAAGGTGGGCATGCCGATGCAACTCACGGCCACCGCCCTCACCGGAGTCTCCTCACCGTTGGTTACCTGGCGTTCGACCAATCCCGAGGTTGCCACTGTCGACCAAAGCGGCATGGTGAAGCCGCTGAAGCCGGGCACCACCTACATCGTTGCCGAGAGCGGCGGATTCTCGTCGACCTGCTATACCGAGGTGGTGCGTCCCATGGGCGACCTCGATGGCGACGGACTAAGCGACATCTCCGACATCAATCTGCTGATCAATGCCATGGTTGGCAAAGGCAACTTGGACGATGACGCTTACGCGTATCTCGGTCTCGGACAGAACGATAATTTCGACATCGACAACATCAACACCATCATCAACGGGATGCTCGGCTACCCGGTGATAGAGGACCGCTACAAGGTGAACGGCGTCACGTTCAGCATGGTGAAGGTGGATGGCGGCACGTTCACCATGGGCGCCACAGCCGAGCAGGGCGGCGACGCCTACGACTGGGAGAAGCCCGCCCACCAGGTGACACTGAGCCCCTACAGCATCGGTGCTACCGAGGTGACGCAGGCACTGTGGCAGGCCGTGATGGGCAGCAATCCCAGCGCGTGCACCGGCAACCTGCAGCGACCGGTGGAACAGGTCACCTGGAACGACTGCCAGACGTTCATCGCACGGCTCAACTCGCTCACAGGCCAACACTTCCGCCTGCCCACCGAGGCCGAGTGGGAGTATGCTGCTAGGGGTGGTGCCAACAGCAAGGGCTACAAGTATGCCGGCAGCAACACCATCGACGACGTGGCGTGGCACCACGACAACAGCGGCTCCACCACACATCCTGTGTCGACCAAGGCACCGAATGAGTTGGCACTCTACGACATGAGCGGCAACGTGTGGGAATGGTGCCAAGACGCGTACAGCGAATACAGCCCCGGGGCACAGACCGACCCCAAGGGGCCGGTAACGGGCACCGACCGCGTCTTCCGTGGCGGCAGCTGGGGCAGCTACGCGAATTATTGCCGCGTGTCGCACCGCTCACATTGGAGCGCCGACAACCAGGACTCCTATCTCGGGCTGCGTCTGGTGGCAAGCGAGAACAACGAGATGCCTGCCACGGCGTTGACGGTGTCGCCCAGTTCGGTGAACCTCTCCACAGGCGGCACGCAGCAGCTCACGGCGACCCTCGAGCCGCTCAACGCCACCGACGGCGTGT
>CAMVDK010000314.1 GCA_947166165.1 uncultured Porphyromonadaceae bacterium | reverse complement strand
CATCATGAGAAGAACAAAAATCACCATCGCGGCAGTGCTGGCCATGGCCGCCATGCTGCCCCTTGAAAGCTGCATCGGCAGCTTTGCGCTGACCAAAAAGGTGCTCGCCTGGAACCATCAGGTGGGCAGCAGCAAGTTTGTCAACGAACTTGTGTTTGTGGCCTTTTGCGTGCTGCCTGTATACGAAATCTCGGCCCTGGCCGACTTGCTGGTAATCAACTCCATCGAATTCTGGTCGTGCAACAATCCCGTGGTGGCGCAGGCCAAGGTGGTGGACGGCAAAGCCGCGCGCTACCTCATCGAGAGCGACGCCAAAGGCTACACCGTCACCAACCTCAGCGACAAGAGCCAGGTGCGCTTCAACTTCGACCAGATGACGCGATCGTGGAGCGTGGAGCACGACGGACAGGAGGTCAAGTTCATGACCTTTGTCGACGACACCCACGTGCAGATGATTGCCCCCGGAGGAGGATTCACCACCGTCGAACTCAGCGCCGACGGCCTAATGGCCTATCAGCGCGAAGTGGCACAGAGTGCCTGCTATGCCATGCGCTGACACGCCGTCACATTAGAATGAACCGTAACTCAACATGAAACTTCTCACTATATTACTTCAAGCGGGTGCCTCCGGCAGCGACTCGGAGGCCGCCGCCAAGCTGAAAAGCCTCGCCGACAGCACCCGGGCCGGGGTCGACTCGCTGGCGCAAAACCTCACCAACCCCGACTCGCTGGCCACGCTCACGCCGGCCAAAGTGGCCTCGGAGCTAAAGGACTTTGACTGGAGCGGCGTGCTCACCACACTCTCCACGCAGGCCGTGTCGTTCTGCCTGCGGCTGCTGGCGGCCATCGCCATCTTCTACATCGGCAAGTTCATCATCAACAAGATCCACGCCGTGGCCCAGGCGGTGATGATCAAGCGCGACTTCGACCGCTCGCTGGCCTCGTTCCTGCTGAGTCTGATCCGCATCACGCTGCTCTTTGTGCTCATCATCACAGTGATAGGCGTGCTCGGCATCGAGACCAGCTCGTTCATCGCCATCTTCGCCTCGGCCGGTGTGGCCATTGGCATGGCCTTGAGCGGCACGTTGCAGAACTTTGCCGGAGGCGTGCTGCTGTTGCTGCTCAAGCCCTACAAAGTGGGCGACTACATTGAGTTCGGTGAGTTCAAGGGTTTCGTGAAGGAAATACAGATATTCCACACGATACTGACCACCTACAACAACGAGCGCATCATCGTCCCCAACGGCAGCCTGTCCACGGGGTCGATTCACAACATCTCGAGCGAAGCCTACCGCCGGCTGGAGTGGCGCGTGTCCATCAGCTATGGCGACGACGTGACTGTGGCCCGGCAAGCCATCCTCGATGTGCTCGACGCCGAGCCGCGCATCGTGAAGCAATACATCGACGACCACGAGCAAGCGCTGCAGCAGTCGGCCACCGAGCCCGACCAGGCCATGCCCGACGAGGCCGACGAGCAACCACTGCCGTGGTGGAAACGCATCTTCCACAAGCCCAAGGCCAAAGCGGCCGAATGGAAGGCGCGGCAAGAAGCCGAAATCCAGAACAAGTTGCCCAAGAAGGACTACACACCCACAGTGGCCCTCGAGCAGCTGGCCGACAGCGCCGTGGTGCTTGTGGTGCGCGCCTGGTGTGCCAACGCCGACTACTGGGGCGTGCTTTATGCCATCAACGAGCGGCTCTACACCACACTGCCGCAGCACGGCATCCACTTCCCCTTCCCGCAACTCGACGTGCATATGGCACAATGACGACCCGACAACCGAAAAGCTCATGAAATATCAACTCAATCCCCCCATTCACATCGGCCAGGAAGGCCGCTGGCTGATTCCTGCCGCCGGCACCGCCACTGCCGACGACCGCTTGTTCATCGTGAGCGACAACGCTCAAGTGTCCGAAGCACTCATCACCGCCATCAACGAGCGCCTCGCCGAGCGCCGCAAAGTGACGGCCGACGACTTCGGGGCCATGCTCGACGACGCCATGCCCGCTGCCGGCGAGCGGCTCAAGACATGCGACCTTGTGATGGCACTGATGCAGCCCGGCGGCTGCCTGGTGGCGCAGATGGGCAAAAGCCGCGTGCTGCACATCGACGCGCAAGGCGAGGTGAACTACGACTCGCGCAACCAGATTCTTGACTTCGGTGCCAAGGCACGCACCGAGTTCATCACGCGCTTTGCCGCCGGCGACTGCCTGCTGCTCACGCTCGCCGACCGCGTCGACCCGATTGCGGTTGCCGATGTCGCGTGCGACACCGCGCTCGACGAGGCGGGGCGCGCTGCCGCTTTCACACGCGTGCTGGCAAGCAACCGCGAGCAGGCTCCGGCTTCCTACGTCATCACCCTCGCGGCCGGCAGCGGCGGAGCACTGCGCATTGGCGACGTGAACTGGCGCTGGGTGGCGCTCTACCTGCTGCTGGCTGCTGCCATTGCAGCTGTGGCATGGGCCTCGCTCACCGGGCGCCTGACGATGCCCGACTTTTCGAGCCACGAGACGGCCGCAGCCGATACGGTTCCAGCGGCTGCCGCGCCGGCACCGCCCGACACCACGTCGCCTCCAGCCGATGCGGTCGAAGTGCCTAGTGAGCCGGCACCGCAAGCCACAACCGACGAAGCCCGCCCGGCCGAGAAAAAGCCCGAGCGCCGCGACGACCCGCCAAAGGCCAGCTACGACGAGCCCACACCTCCCCCACCGCCTCCTGCCGAGCCCACCATCGAGCCGGCCGCCCCGAAGCCCACCCCCGAACCCGTGGCCACGCCATCCGAACCGGCCACCACCGACCCGGCATAACCGTCAGCCCACCGCCATGAAGCCCTTGCTCGAAGTGTGTGCCGGCAATATGGCCAGCGTCGAGGCTGCCGTGGCGGGAGGCGCCACGCGCATTGAGTTGTGCGCAGCCCTGCCGCTCGACGGTTTGACCCCCTCGATGGGAATGATTCGTG
>CAMVDK010000313.1 GCA_947166165.1 uncultured Porphyromonadaceae bacterium | reverse complement strand
ACCTGCTCAGCAATCAAGCCCAATTCGGCTCAAGCAATTTATAGAACCCACCTTATGGCTGCAAAGTTACAACAATTATTCCGCTTTGGCAAGCCATTTTTGACCAAATCTGCGTTTTGTGGGTACATTTGGGCGAAAATGAGGCGATTTTTGCCCAAATGTATGGCCGGTGATATAGATTTGGGCGAAAATCGACCAGTCTTGCTCGAGGCATTCATAGCCCAAACCTGACCGAGCCTTGGCGGTCAAAATGCCTGGCTGGAGCGTGACTGCGGCCGGCTGGAGCGCGCTGGACACGTTTTTTTGGATGGAATATGTTGCGACGTATGGATATTTTTGTAATTTTGCAGCCTTGATGTTCAACCTCAAAACTGACGCTTATGAAACGGATTTATGCGACCCTTATGCTTGTGGCAGCCATCTGGCTGTCGATGGCCGGCAATAGCGGCATCGCACCGGGCACCCATTTCTTCGACGGCCAGGTGCTCTACGAGGCCGAGCAGCGCTACGGCCAGCTGACCTGCCTCACCGGTGTCGACGCGCAAGGCCAGCTCCACGAACTGGTGCTGATGAGCTACGACATAGACTGCTACTTGCTGTGTCCCGACCAAGCTAGCCACAGCGCCCCCTACGGCGTGAAATGGGGAACCAACGTATACCTCCACACGCTGAGCGACGGCACCCGCGCGCTGGCGGTGATGACCAACGACGACGACTGTGTGGCCACCGTGCTCAAGGAGACCCACAACCCGCTCGACGAGTGCCTGCGCGAGCAGCAGTGGGCCGAGCAGCAAGAGCTGGGCCAGCTGGCCGACGGCTGGCTGCTGAACCAGGAACTGGCCAGCATCTGGGACACCAGCGTGCTCGTGGCTCTGGTCGACAAGATGGAAAAACGCGAGCTCACCGACCTTGAGTATTTGAACTACAAGCTGCTGCAGGCCGTTGTCGCCATGCGGTGGCAACGCTCGCTGGCACTCGACACCGACGGCGCCGATGCGGCCGACGGCGCCCCCGATGCCACGGACCGCGAAGAGCAGTCGCTGGCCAGCGAACTGGCCGCCATGCCCTGCTACCGCGTGCACAATGCCGACGAATTCATTCGCGCCCTGGGCAGCGACCGCCAGATCATCGTGGAGAAAGACGCCGAAATCAACCTGAGCCGCGTGCTCGACAACTTCGAGTACTTCAGCACTCCGGGGTTCAAGATGGACAAGTATCTCGTGTCGCGCAAATATGCCGAGAAGACCAGCGAGCCGACGGTGATGAGCGAATTCTGCAGCGACGGCAGCCAGCTGTCGCTCATCCACGTGAACAACCTCTATATCCACGGCCGCAAGGGCGCGAAGATTGTTGTGGAGCCGCGACGGGCCTTTGTGCTGAACCTGGTGGCCTGCGACAACGTGTGGCTGAGCAACCTCACGATGGGCCACACCGAGGGCGGCGTCTGCGAGGGCGGCGTGGTGGGCGCCGAGCTGAGCAGCAACATCGTCATCAAAGACTGCGACCTCTACGGCTGCGGCACCTACGGCCTGTCGGGCCGCGACAGCGAGAGCATCTACATGAGCGACAGCAACATCCACGACTGCACCTATGGCATCATGGAACTGCTGAACTGCAACAACGTGGCCTTCGAGGGTTGCGACTTCTTCCGCAACAAGGAGTTCGACCTCGTGGAAGCGCATCACTGCTCCGACCTGTTCTTTGCCGACTGCCGCTTCTACCAGAACAGCCGCAACGCCACGCTCTTCGCCCCCGAAGGCTGCGAGGTGACGCTCGACAACTGCGTGATCTACCACCCGAAGGAGCTGGTCGGCAACTCCTCGCTGGTGCACCAGGCGAACTGCTGGCAGCTCGAGGGCGACGACAACGACACCGTGGGCCCGCCCAGCCGTGGTTGCGGACCCAAGTAAACAATCACTACTCAACAATAAACAATTATAGCGATGAAGAAGACATTGATCACAGCCTTGATGGCAATTGCATCATTGACCTGCATTCAAGCATCTGCCGCCGACAACGATGCTTGGCCGTGGGATTTCCCCCAGTCAGTTCCTTTGGACTGCCAACCCGGACAGTGGGTGCTGAGTTGTTACACCTTCTATCCCTCTGCAGTGAAGGATGGTGAAGACCTGAACAAGAGCACGCTGATTTTCTACAGCGAGAAGATTGACGAGGTTGGCGAAAGCACCAGCATCATCGGCGGCAAAGAGATGCCCAACGCATTAATCATCCCCCTCACCCCCAACGCCAAAGCCAAGAAGGGCGACATCGTGCTCACGTGGTGGCAGGAAGGTAGCGGACTGCAACGCGCCATTGTCACCGATGACAAGAATCCTGCCGAGCCCAAGGTGGACTACCTGGACATGAGCTACGGCACCGACGACAATCCCGGCTTTGCTCAGCGCGAGGCCGACCAGCAGCTCAAGCCCGGCTCGTTCACTGTGCTGCGCGACGGCGAGTGGATGCCCGGAGCACAAGTGGCGGCACGCGTCAATGGCGAATGGGTGAAGGGCACGCTCATCCGTGAGTATGACGGCAAAGTGCTCGTGCTCGGTTGGGGCTCAAAGGTGAAAGCCTACGACAAGAAGGTGTGCCGATTGATCCCCTTCAAAGAGAAATTGAAGAAAGGCGACAAAGTGTGGGGTGTCTTCGTCGATGGCTACCG
Source organism: uncultured Porphyromonadaceae bacterium (assembly GCA_947166165.1). Classification (GTDB taxonomy): domain Bacteria; phylum Bacteroidota; class Bacteroidia; order Bacteroidales; family Muribaculaceae; genus Sodaliphilus. The sequence continues at coordinate 326 of CAMVDK010000313.1, read as the reverse complement.
CGACGGCTACACCGTGAAGAAGGTGGACATGAAAATAGGCCGTGTGTGGGTGGAGCGCAACGGAAGCACCGACGTGATGAGCATCGCCGATGTCACCAAAGTGCTTGATTAACCAACGGTCATCCTGCCAATAAATCCAAGGGGGGAGTGCGACCAATGGGCACACTCCCCTTGTTGTGAAAGCCGCCCGCCGCACATGACCCGACACTGATAATGAGTTCAAATAGAAACTTTTAAGGTGGGTTCTATAAATGGCTTGAGCCGAATTGGGCTTGATTGCTGAGCAGGTTTTGTCTCAAGCTGCGCGAAGCAGTAGCGGGCTACGG
>CAMVDK010000312.1 GCA_947166165.1 uncultured Porphyromonadaceae bacterium | reverse complement strand
CCCCCCCTTGTGGGTGTGTGACTATCAGTTCTTGCCGAGCATGATGTTGATCAGGCCGTTCACATCGTCGATGTCGATGATGCTGTCGCCGTTCACGTCGCCGCGCACGCCGCCGCTGGCGGGGTTGTTGACGCCGGCGGTCTCGAAGTCGACCTTGATGATCTGCTCCAGGGTGTCGGTCATGTCGATGTCGATGTGCACGCGCATCTCAGTGTCGTTGTAGAGTGCGGTCATCACGACGGGCACGTCGCCCAGGTTGGGGCCGAGCCAGTAGGCGGCATCATCGAGGGTGCCCTCGGTGATGGTGATGCTCTTGGACATGCCCATGGCCGAGAAGCCGCAGGCCTTGATGGCGGGCACGCTGTCGATGTCGATGTTGCCCACGGGAATGCGGTCTTCGCCCTGCACGAGCACGAAGTTATTGAGCTGGAAGCGGCAAGTGCCGTCGTCGTTGGTGGTGAGCGTCACCTCGACGTTGTCTTGCGTGCCTACGGAATCGTTGATTTGAACAGTGAGTTTGCCAGTGTAGTTGGCTGCGCTGACGGCGAGCGTGCACAGCACGGCTGCCAGCATGGTGAGGGTTTTCTTCATTGTGTTTATTGCTTTAGTGATTTGGTTGATTTGTCGGTTGTCTTGTCAGTTCGAGAGGATGATGTTGATCAAGCCGTTCACATCCACGATGTCGACCGCCTGGTTGCCGTCGAGGTCGAAGATGGGCGAGTTGTCGCTGTTGAGGATGGCGTTGATGAGCAGGTTGACGTCGATCACGTCGACGGATCCGTCGCCATTCACGTCGCCGCGCACCTTGAGCGTGCCGCCAATGGTGAGCTGCATCTGCTCAAGGTTGGCGGTGAGGGTGAATTGTCCGGCGGGAATCTTGTAGGCCTGGCCGTTGTCGGCGGTGAGGCTCAGCGGGGTGTTGAGCTGCTCGCTGGTCACCAGGAAGTCGCCGTTGCTCACGGCACCGATGGTCACGTCCTGCTCGCCGGCCTCGCGCTTGATGAGCTTGAAGTAGCTGTAGCCGTCGGTCAGGGCAGGCACATTGTAGGCGGTGGTGTAGGTGCCGTCGTCGGCACGGTTCATGGTCAGCAGGCCCTCTTGGCTGCTCCAGTCGTTGAACGAGCCTTGCACCAGCAACTGGGCGTCGGGCCACTCGCCGTCGATGATGAGGCAGCGATCGCCGTCGAGGTGCTTGATGGTGAGACGGTAGTTGCCGGCGGGCAGCTCGAAGGCGTTATACCAGCCGTCCTGGGCCAGCTCGATTTCCTGACCGAGATACGTGCGGCGCATCACGAAGTTGTTGCCCTCGCCGGGCGTGTTGGCACCGAAGCGGTAGGGAGCGATGGCGTCCCAATCCTCAGCACCCTCGCCCAGACGCTTGGTGAAGCTGAAGTAGGCGGTGCCAGTGGCAGTGACGTCGAGCGTGTAGGTCTGGTCGGCCTCGTTGTAGGCCATCTCGGCGCCCACGTTGGCGGCCCAGTTGTTGCCGTTCACGTTGCCCATCACCCACACCGTGGGGATGGCCACCTCGCGGGTCACCGTGATGGTGTAGAGGCTGGCGTTGAGCAGGTCGGCACCCACGGCGCCGAGCACGATGCTGTAGTTGCCGTCGCCCAGGTCCTCAACGGCCTTGACGGTCATGGCCGCGCGGCCGTCGGCGACGACGGCGAAGTTGTCGGCCGTGAGCGTCAGCGGCTCGCCGTCGTAGGTGATGGTGTAGTCGTGGGTGGCGGCGTCGAAGGCGAAGCCGTCGAGGCCGGTGGCGGTGATCGAGGTCACGCCGGCGTTGTAGACGAGTTCCATGTCGTCGATCCACACCTGGTCGCCTTTGCTGCCCTTGCCGGGGGTGGCATTGGTCGATACAGTCACCAGGATTGCGGCAGCCTCGGCATTGTTGCTGGAATAGGAGTCATAATCAAACGGTATGACAACCTGGCGCCATCCGCCGGTGGTGACGGCTTTGTGCTGGGCTTTTGCCGCAACATTGGTATAGGTCTTGTCTTCAGGGTCTTGGTAATATGAGCCGTCGAAGACAACAGCGCTCATCGTGGCGTAAGGGTAGCTGCTGTTGGCCGTCTTCTGCGAGAATTTCAGCCAGGTGGCGATGCCATCGGGAGCGGCCTGAAGAGCGGTATAGAACTTGTCGCCATTATTGTCGGTCGCGGTTGATGAGCGGTCCATCTCCGAGTGATTGGATACGTCGTCGGCAGTCATGCTCCCCGCATTGAGCTGGCCATTGGTGACGGTGCCGTTGGCAACAGTGCTGCCCAAACCGCCAGAGGTGATCAACACACTCTTGCTTCCGGTGGAGTTGGGCCGGACGTCTGTGCTGCTGCCCAGTTGCACGTTCACGAGAAAGGAGGTGGCGGTAGAGGCAAAAGAACCCTTGCCGCTCTTGAAGCCGTGCCAGTGGTCGGGCTCGCCGCTGCTGGCGGTCCATGCCTCGAAGTTGCCGTTAGGAATCTGGAACCCGCCGGCAAATGTGATTGCCGAGGCAGTGGCATAGTGGAAGGGCACGTTGTTGAGCATGCCGTCGGCCACGAGCGTGTTGGCGTCGGTGTAGCGCACCAGCACGGTCACGTCGCCACGCTTCACGGCAGCGATGTTCACGCCGCCCTGGGTGGTGACAGGCACATTGTTGAGCGTAGCGTCGCCAACGGTCAGCGTGCAGGTGGAGCCATTGGGCGCAACGGCAACGGTGGTCTCAGCGGCCATGCTCATCATGCACAGCGATGAAACCAGAAGTGTAAAGATTTTTTTCATTGTTATTGTTTAATGGTTTGGATTATCTGATGCGGTAGGTCACCCCGAGCTGGCCGTAGATGGGGTACATGCTCTGCTCGATGGTGTGGAAGTCGCTCTTGAAGGCGGTGGAGAGCCCCCAGTTCAGGTCGGCATAAAGCCCGAACCGGCCTCCGAGGTTCCAGTCGGCGCCCAGCGTCAGCCCCACCTGCCAGCGGCGCAGGTCGTTGCTGAAGTCGTAGTCGCCGCGC
>CAMVDK010000311.1 GCA_947166165.1 uncultured Porphyromonadaceae bacterium | reverse complement strand
TCGTAGGGGATGGAGTGGAAGAAGTCGGTGAGCACGGCCATGAACGCCGCCACGTCGCCGGTGTCCATCAAATCGAAATAAGCGTTGCGCAGGTAGCTCTGCGGCCGTTGCGGTTTGTTGATATAGTACAGAATGTCCTTGCTCAGCCCTCGCCTCACCTCCTGGTTGGGTATTCCCAGCTCGTAGAGCTCTCGCTGGCGGTTGAAGCCCTTGATGGTGAGGTATCCTCCCTGGTAGAGCAATGGCACGATGCCCGCCTCCCGCTCGGTGGGTCGGTTGAACTCGTTGCTGTCGGCCACGACGTGCTCCATGTCTGGCAGCTCCATGTCGTGCTGCCGGAGCAGCTCGATGAGCCAGCTCGACATGCCGCTCTCGAACCAGTATGCGTCCAGCTCCTTGTACTGGAACACCTTCACGAGGCTGAACGGGTTGTAGACGTCGGCGGTCATGGCCGGGCTGAAGTGGTATCCGTCGTAGTTGCGCCTCAGCGTGTCGAGCATCTGCTCGGGCGTGCACCGGTGGTGGCGTGCGAGCGCCTCAACGCCGGGCCGCATCTGTGTGGCGATTTCGTCGGCGGTGATGCCGCACAGCGCCTCGTATTCCGGCGCCATGCTGATGTTCATCAGGTTGTTGAGCTCGCTGAAGATGCTCATCTGCGCGAACTTGGTGATTCCGGTGAGCAGCACGAACCGCAGCCGGGCGGCCTGAGCCTTGAGCGGGCTGTAGACGCCGCGCATGATGTTGCGGATCTCCTTCAGTCGCGCCTCGTCGGTGAGGCTGTCGAGCATGGGCGCGTCGTACTCGTCGACGAGCACCACCACGCGCTGTCCGGTCTTCTCGTAGGCCAGCTCGATGAGCCGGTTCAGGCGAGTGGCGTGGCTGTCGGCCTCGGCCGGGGTGATGCCATATTGCCGCTCATAGGTGGCGAGCATCCCGTCGAGCATCGACATCAGGTTGGCCACATTGGAGAATTTGTCGCGGCTCATGTCGAGCCGCAGCACGGGGTGCGGCGTCCAGTCGCGCTCGAGCCGCTCGATGGCGAGTCCCTGGAAAAGCTCCCGCCGCCCCTGGAAGTAGGCCTCGAGTGTGGACAGCAGCAGCGACTTGCCGAACCGGCGCGGCCGGCTCAGGAAATAGTAGTTACCACGAGTGATCAGCTTGTGGATGAGCGCCGTCTTGTCGGCGTAGAACATCCCCATTTCGCGAAGTTTGGGGAAGTCCTGCTCCCCGACGGGATATATCAGTTCGTCCATAGTGGTGATGGTTATGTTCGGGTTTCAAAAAAAGTTGAGAAAGTCTGCGGGGGGTCAATCTGTATCGTCCATCGTTCAAGCCTGCTCGAGGAGCCAGTCGTCCACGGTCCGTGTTTCTGGGCTGATGTTGATGGCCAGCAGCTGCAGCGGCCGGCCGTCGTGGCGGTATTTTGCGGCGTAGTCCTTGCGGCGCAGCTGCTGCAAGGCCTCGTCCGCGCTCCGTCCGTGCTTGAGCTCGGCCACATAGATGGCATTCGGCATACGCAGCACGATGTCGATGCGTCCGTCGCTGGTGCGGTCCTCGGCGCTCACGTCGGCCCCCTGCGCCACGAGCATGGTGTAGAGCAGCGCCTGGTAGTGCTTCTCGCCGGGCGAGGCCACGTCGTAGGGGATGGAGTGGAAGAAGTCGGTGAGCACGGCCATGAACGCCGCCACGTGGCCGGTGGCCTTGAGGTCAAGATATGCTCGGCGCACGTAGTTGCGCTCGGTGCTTCGCGGCAGCAGGTGCCTCACGAGTCCCTTGCTCAGCCCTCGTCGCACCTCCTGGTTGGGGATGCCAAGCGTGAAGGTCTCGTCGTCGCGGTCAAAGTCTTTGATGGTGAGGTAGCCGCTCTGGTAGAGCAGCGGGACGATGTCCACCAGGCTGTCGGTGGGTGTGTCGAAGCTGTCGCGGTCGGTCACGATGCGCTCCATGTCGGGCAGCTCCATGTCGTGCTGCCGGAGCAGCTCGATGAGCCAGCTCGACATGCCGCTCTCGAACCAGTATGCGTCCAGCTCCTTGTACTGGAACACCTTCACGAGGCTGAACGGGTTGTAGACGTCGGCGGTCATGGCCGGGCTGAAGTGGTATCCGTCGTAGTTGCGCCTCAGCGTGTCGAGCATCTGCTCGGGCGTGCACCGGTGGTGGCGTGCGAGCGCCTCAACGCCGGGCCGCATCTGTGTGGCGATTTCGTCGGCGGTGATGCCGCACAGCGCCTCGTATTCCGGCGCCATGCTGATGTTCATCAGGTTGTTGAGCTCGCTGAAGATGCTCATCTGCGCGAACTTGGTGATTCCGGTGAGCAGCACGAACCGCAGCCGGGCGGCCTGAGCCTTGAGCGGGCTGTAGACGCCGCGCATGATGTTGCGGATCTCCTTCAGTCGCGCCTCGTCGGTGAGGCTGTCGAGCATGGGCGCGTCGTACTCGTCGACGAGCACCACCACGCGCTGTCCGGTCTTCTCGTAGGCCAGCTCGATGAGCCGGTTCAGGCGAGTGGCGTGGCTGTCGGCCTCGGCCGGGGTGATGCCATATTGCCGCTCATAGGTGGCGAGCATCCCGTCGAGCATCGACATCAGGTTGGCCACATTGGAGAATTTGTCGCGGCTCATGTCGAGCCGCAGCACGGGGTGCGGCGTCCAGTCGCGCTCGAGCCGCTCGATGGCGAGTCCCTGGAAAAGCTCCCGCCGCCCCTGGAAGTAGGCCTCGAGTGTGGACAGCAGCAGCGACTTGCCGAACCGGCGCGGCCGGCTCAGGAAATAGTAGTTACCACGAGTGATCAGCTTGTGGATGAGCGCCGTCTTGTCGGCGTAGAACATCCCCATTTCGCGAAGTTTGGGGAAGTCCTGCTCCCCGACGGGATATATCAGTTCGTCCATAGTGGTGATGGTTATGTTCGGGTTTCAAAAAAAGTTGAGAAAGTCTGCGGGGGGTCAATCTGTATCGTCCATCGTTCAAGCCTGCTCGAGGAGCCAGTCGTCCAC
>CAMVDK010000310.1 GCA_947166165.1 uncultured Porphyromonadaceae bacterium | reverse complement strand
GGCGAGAAGGTGGACCTGACCAAGGACTGGGACTACAGCGTCGACGCCATCGCCTGGTCGCCCGACGAGAAATACATCTACTTCATCTGCCCCTTCCAGGGCACGCAGCCCCTGTTCCGCATGGAAGTGGCCACGCAGAAGATCGACACCATCGCCGCCGGCCAATATGACTATGCCGCGCTGGCCTTTGCCGGCAACGACACCATCGTCACCCTGCGCCACTCGTTCCTCGACCCGAACGAAATCTTCACCGTCAAGGCCGGTGAGCAGCCCAAGCAGCTCAGCCATGTGAACGACGAACTGATGGCCCAGCTCGAGAAGGTGGAATGCCAAAAGGTGATGGTGCCCACCACCGACGGCAAGCAGATGACCACCTGGGTGCTCACGCCGCCCAACTTCGACCCGGCGAAGAAGTATCCCGCCATCCTCTTCTGCGAGGGCGGCCCGCAGTCGCCGGTGAGCCAGTTCTGGAGCTACCGCTGGAACCTGCGTCTGATAGCCAGCCAGGGCTATGTGGTCATCGCCCCCAACCGCCGCGGCCTGCCGGGCTTCGGCACCGAGTGGAACGCCCAGATTTCGGGCGACTACGGCGGCCAGAACATGAAGGACTACCTGAGCGCGGTGGACTATATGAAGAAGGAGCCGTGGATCGACGGCGACCACATCGGCGCCACCGGTGCCAGCTATGGCGGATTCTCGGTCTACTGGCTCGCCGGCAACCACCAGAAACGCTTTGCCGCCTTCCTGTCGCACGCAGGCATCTTCAACCTAATGGGCCAGTATCTCGAAACCGAGGAGCTCTGGTTTGTGAACTGGGACCTCGGCGGCCCGTACTGGGACAAGAGCAACGCCGTGGCGCAAAAGAGCTACTCGGTGGCCAACCCCGCCAACTATGTGCAGAACTGGGACACCCCCATCATGGTCACCACCGGCGACAACGACTTCCGCATCGTGTACACGCAGACCATGCAGGCCTTCAACGCCGCCAAGCTGCGCGGCCTGCCGGCACGCATGGTGCTCTTCCCCGACGAGGACCACTGGGTGCAGAAGCCTCAGAACTCGGTGCTCTGGCAGCGTGAGTTCTTCAAGTGGTTCGACCGCTGGCTCAAGCCCGACAGCGAGGCCGCCAAGCAGGCCGCTGCCGAGCAGACAGCCGCCACGGCCGACACCGTCAAGAAGAGCTGAGCAGCCGCCTGGAGCAACATAAAGAGCCGTGCCACACTGCACATAGAAGCGTGTGGCACGGCTCTTTTGATTTCGGCAATGCCGGGAGGACGTTCAGCCTCCCGCAAGCGGGCACGCGTTGACGACAACGTCGGCGGCGGTTCAGTACATCTCGCGCAGCATCTTGCGGCGATAGGTGAACGGCGACACGCCGGTCATCTTCTTGAACACGCGGCTCAGGTGGTGCGGATACTTGAATCCGGTCTTGTAGGCCACCTCGCTGATGTTCAGGCTGCGGTCGAGCAGGAGGGCCTTCACATTCTCGATGGTCACCTGCTGGATTTGCTCCTTGGCCGAGCGGCCGCTGATGCGCTTGATCATGTCGCCGAAGTAGTTGGGCGTGAGGCCCAGCTTGCGCGCGCAATACTGCACCGAGGGCAGACCCATCTTCTCGGCCATGCCTTCGGCATAGTAGTCTTCAATCACTTTGCGGAACTTGTTGTACAGCTCGTTGTTGATCACCTTCTGCTCTGAGTACTGGCGGTCGTAGCAGCGCTGGCAGTGCCCGAAGAGGGTCAGGATGTTGGCCACCACGATTTGGTAGGTGTGGTTGTCGAACGGCTGCTTGAGCTCGTTGGCGATGTTGGTGAAGCAGCTCAGCGCGGCGCCGAGCTCCGACGACGAGAGCTGCAGGGCCTCGTTGCAGTCGTAGGAGAAGAAGGGCGCTTCTTTGATCATGCCGGCAATGGCCGTGTTCACGCTGCGGAACAGGTTGGCACTGAACAGCAGTGCGTAGCCCTGCGGCTCCTCCACGATGCCTCCGTCGGCACCGAAGATCTGGTCCGGTTCCACAAAAATCATCGAACCATTCTGATAGTTGTACTTCGTCAATCCATAGGTCAAGGGACCCTCGTGGCTTTCCTTGAGAATGACGGCATAGAAGCCGAAACTCATCAACTCCAGTTTCATCTTCTGCACTAGCGAGTAGTCGACCAAGGTGACCAAGTCGTTCATGCAGTCGAAATGATAACGCTGGCAGTAGTCAGGTACCCTTTCCAGTCTAATAATCTCACTCATAATTATAATAGTAACTAACAAACAGGTGCAAATATAAAACAAAAAAATCGAATATCGATAACAATTTACAATTTTTTTTATTTTTAAATCTATATTTTTTGACGAATGGTGCAAATTGTCGGACGAAATTGGGCCAATGCCAGTCCAGAAACATGCAACCATTCTCCAAATCGATTCAGCAAATCGCCACTCCCACTGCTTGCCGCCACTTGCGGCAAACGGTGCGGCAGGTCACACCCACTTCAGGTAGGCAAAGTCCTGACGATGAGGCAGCTGCTCGTTCCACGGGTAGACGCGGAAGGCATAGCGGAACACGCCGGAGTACTTCACGTCGCGCTTCATGTGATAGGTGAGCACGTCGCCCTCCTGGGCGGTGACGTCGAAGGGCACCACGTCGTGGAAACGGCTATCGCCGTCAATGTCCTTGTAGATGACCATCTCCACCTTGATGTCGCGTCCGAGTCCGGCGGTGTTGATGCGCAGTGTGGCCTCGAGGCCGTTGCCGGTGCTGAGCGCGTTGTGCATGGCCTCGCTCAGCTCGATGTCGCCCACCAGCTGCACGGCGTCCCAATGGGCGGCCACGTTCTCCTTCCAGGCCGCAATCTGGCGCGCCAGGGCATAGTTGCTGGCCACGAGCTTGGCCGAGCGCTCGGCCTGCGGACGGTAGAAGCGGTCGAAGTAGTCGCGCATCATGCGCGACATCGTGTAGTTGGGCGCGATGTGGCCGATGGAGTTCTTGATGTACTGTATCCACTCGGGCGAGTAGCCCTTGCTG
>CAMVDK010000309.1 GCA_947166165.1 uncultured Porphyromonadaceae bacterium | reverse complement strand
GGCTGCGGTATTCCCCCTCACCCTCGTGTGGCCTCCTTCAGAGGTGCTTTGATTGCGCCCCTACGCCCGGGGCCACCACTGTGCGGTGACCCCTGTTATAAAAATGTTGCCCTCGGGCAATTAGGTATTCCTTCATCGCTTCAGAAACACGCTCGCCTACCATTTTCAATGACCGGCCAAGGGGCAACAGGTAGTTAGTTCCCCCCAAAAAAATAGTCCCTGGCACAATAAAAACCGATTCCGAGCGACATATATATAATATGAGCAACCATCATCTTGACATCAGCGACGAGCAGAGCCTCGCCAATGCCGGCGTGCGTGTGACGGCGGTCCGTCTGCTCGTGTGGCGCACCGTGCGCCACACACTGAGCGGGGCCTTCGGCATGGCCGACCTCGAGGCGGAGCTGCTCACCGTCGACCGCTCGACGCTGTTCCGCACCCTGGCCACGCTCACCGAGGCCCACCTGCTGCACGAAATCGACGACGGCAGCGGGGCGCAGAAGTACTGTGTGTGCCACCTCGACGACACGCGCCACTGCCAGGGACACGTGCACCTGTCGTGCCGCGTGTGCCACCGCACGATGTGCCTCACCGGCGTGTCGATTCCGCCGGTGGCCCTGCCCGCCGGCTTCCAGGCCGAAGAGGCCGAATATGTGGTCAAAGGCGTCTGCCCGCAGTGCCGCAACGCCGGGAGCGCGGTCTGAATGGCAGATTGTTGACAGCATATATCCCAGGAAATACTGACAGAGTGTCAGCAAACGTGCCGCGCAACGCGTGGCACGTTTTGCGTCACCCCCGCTTGGCACACCTTTTGCAATAGATGTTGCGGCTGCACGAGCGGCAGCCACAAGTCAATACTGAATTTAATAACAATTAAAACGATAAAGACTATGGGAAAGATTATTGGTATCGATCTTGGAACCACCAACTCGTGTGTTTCAGTTCTCGAGGGTAAAAACCCCGTCGTGATTCCGAACAGTGAAGGCCGCAACACCACTCCGTCGGTAGTGGCGTTCAAGGACGGCGGCGATGGCGAGCGCATCGTGGGCGACCCCGCTAAGCGCCAGGCCATCATGAACCCCACCGGCACCGTGTTCTCCATCAAGCGTTTCATGGGCGAGACCTTCGACCATGTGACCAAGGATGTGGAGCGCATGCCCTACAAGGTGGTGAACAACGGCAACAACCAGCCCCGCGTGGAGATTGGCGGCCGCCAGTACACCCCGCAGGAAATCTCGGCCATGATTCTGCAGAAGATGAAGAAGACCGCCGAGGACTACCTGGGCACCACCGTCGACGAGGCCGTGATCACCGTGCCGGCCTACTTCAACGACTCGCAGCGCAAGGCCACCAAAGAGGCTGGCGAAATCGCCGGACTCAAGGTGCAGCGCATCGTCAACGAGCCCACCGCGGCCGCTTTGGCCTATGGACTCGACAAGGACGCCAACGACAAGCGCATCGCCGTGTTCGACCTCGGTGGCGGAACCTTCGATATCTCCATCCTGGAGCTGGGCGACGGCGTGTTTGAGGTCAAATCGACCAACGGCGACACCCACCTGGGCGGCGACGACTTCGACCAGCGAATCATCACCTGGCTGGCCGAGGAGTTCATCAAGCAGGAAGGCATCGACCTGCGCAAGGACCCCATGGCTTTGCAGCGCTTGAAAGAGGCTGCCGAGAAGGCGAAAATCGAGCTCTCGAGCCAGACGTCCACCGAAATCAACCTGCCCTACATCACACAGCAGGACGGCATGCCCAAGCACCTGGTCAAGACCTTGAGCCGTGCCATGTTCGAGCAACTGTGCGACGACCTCATCCAGGCCACCATGCGCCCCTGCGAGCAGGCACTGCGCGACGCCGGTCTGAGCACCAGCGACATCGACGAGGTGATTCTCGTGGGCGGCTCCACGCGTATTCCCGCCATCCAGCAGGTGGTGGAGCGCTTCTTCGGCAAGGCCCCGAGCAAGGGCGTGAACCCCGACGAGGTGGTGGCCGTGGGCGCAGCCATCCAGGGCGGCGTGCTCAGCGGCGATGTGAAAGACGTGCTGCTGCTCGACGTGGTGCCCCTCTCGGTGGGCATCGAGACGCTGGGCGGAGTGATGACCAAGCTCATCGACGCCAACACCACCATCCCCACCCGCAAGAGCCAGGTGTTCTCGACCGCTGCCGACAACCAGCCCGAGGTCGAGATCCACGTGCTCCAGGGCGAGCGCCCCATGGCCAAGGACTGCAAGACACTCGGCCGCTTCCACCTCGACGGCATCGCCCCCGCTCCGCGTGGCATCCCGCAGATTGAGGTCACCTTCGAGGTCGACGCCAACGGCATCATGAACGTCAGCGCCAAGGACAAAGCCACCGGCAAGGAGCAGAGCATCCGCATCGAGGCCAGCAGCGGATTGAGCGACGCCGAAATCCAGCGCATGAAGGACGAGGCCGCAGCCAACGCCGCCGCCGACGCCAAGGAGAAGGAGCGCATCGACAAAATCAACCAGGCCGACGCCATGATCTTCCAAACCGAGAAGACCCTCAAGGATGCCGGCGACAAACTGCCCGCCGACCTCAAGAACCAGATCGAAGGCGCCCTCGACAAGCTCAAAGAGGCCCACAAGGCCCAAGACCTCGACGCCATCGACAAGGCCACTACCGAGCTGAGCAACCTCTTCCAGCAGATGTATCAGCAGACGGCCGGCGCCCAGCAGCAGGGCGGCCAGCCCGGTGGCAACCCCTTCGGCGGTGCCGGAGGCCCCTTCGGCGGCCAGTCCGGCGCAGGCCCCAACCCCGGTGCCAACAACGGTGGCAATGGTGATGCCGAAGACGTCTCCTACGAAGAAGTGAAATAAACCCGCCTCGCGTCACACCGCGACCCAAGCAATCCCGTCCACACCCCTGGGCGGGATTGCTGCGTCGCGTGGGTTTGAGCAGAGCCCTCGCCAAGGCGAGGCCGGTGGCCGTATCAAGTAGGGCCTCGCCTTGGCGTGCGGAGTGGACGAGGCGCACGTCGAAAGACGTGCTGATTTCTTTAACCCCACATTAAGGAGCCGAGCG
>CAMVDK010000308.1 GCA_947166165.1 uncultured Porphyromonadaceae bacterium | reverse complement strand
CTGCAACTCGATGTGCGGCGCAGGGTTCTTTTTATCGGCATGGGCCGCACGTTTGTAGCTCTTGATGGCATCGGCCGGGCGATGAGATTTATTGTAGAGACCGCCAAGCTCCATGTGTGCTTCATAGTGGCCTTTGTCGAGCTTGACGGCGTTTTTCAACTCCGCTTCGGCTCGCTGTGGCTCATCGAGGACCATGAACAGCCGCCCCTTTCCCACAAAGGCGTCGACACAGTCGGGGCAGATGCGCAGCGCCTTGTCGAAATTGGCTATGGCGCTGGCTATGGTCACCTCGTCGAGCGGGTGTTTCTCGCCATAATCGGTGGAATCCTCGGCCAAGGCACCGCCCACGGTCAGCGCCCCGATACCCAGTGCCTGGTTGCCCATCTGGCAGTACTCTTGCGCCAACTGGCGCAGCATGTCGCGGTAATTGTCCAGCTGCTGCTCGAGCGCTTTGTTTTTGTCGACCACCGTTTTGACTCGGGCCAGTTTCATGGCAATCAAGCGCTGCACAGCCGGCTGCTGGAGCACATCGTGAATGCTGGCGGCCTGGGCGAAACACTCTACCGCATCGCGCATCTCGCCGTGGTCGTAGGCATGGATGGCTCGGCGGTAGAGGCTGCCCGCCTTCTCCCGGCTGAGCGCTCCGGCGATGGCTGCCTGGTTGTTGAACTGGTGGCTGAACTCGATGATGGCCGGGTTGACCACGAAGTCGCGCTCGCTGAAGGGGCGCAACAGGGTGATGCCTTCAAGCGAGGTGCAGCGCGACAGCGCCACATAGGTCTGGCCACTGCTGAACGCGCCGCCGGCGAAGTCGATCACCACATTGCCGAAGGTGAGTCCCTGGCTCTTGTGCACGGTGAGCGCCCAGGCAGCCTTGACTGGGAACTGCACGAAGGAGCCCAGCACGTTCTCCACCACTTGGCGCTTTTGCTCGTCGTAGCTATACTGGATGTTCTCCCACGTTTCTGGCTCGACGCTCACCTCGGTGCCATTCTCGAGCACCACCCACACGCGGTCGTCGTCGAGGCGGACCACATGGCCAATGGTGCCGTTCACCCATCGCAAGTCCTTGTCGTTGCGGATGAAGATGACCTGCGCGCCCTCCTTGAGGGTGAGTTCGAGCGCCGTGGGCAGGTCGCTGGCCGGGAAAGTGCCATCGATGGTGCCCACATAGGTGTGCTCGGGCGTGGTGAGCGCGGCCAGGTGCTCGTCGTTGATGGTGTCGACCGTGTCGCGGCGCGTGGCCAGGGTGATGACAAACTTACCCTGGTCGTCGAAGGCCGGATTGCAGCGGGCGTTGAGCGTCATCAGGTCGTGGCGTGTGGCCTTGTCGATGCGCACGCGGTCGAGCAGCGAGATGAACTGGGCATCGGTCTGGCGGTAGATTTTGCGTAGCTCGATGGGGATGAGGCCGAGCTGGTCGAACACGTGGGCATTGAAAAAGAAGAACCGGCTGTAGAATCGGCACAAGATGTCGCGCATGTCGCGTGTCACGACCGGCTCGAGCTGGAAAATGTCGCCCACAAAGAGCAACTGCTTGCCGCCGAAGGGCTCACGCATGTTGCCCGAATAGATGCGGAGCACACGGTCGATGAAGTCGACAATGTCGGCCCTGACCATCGAGATTTCGTCGATGATGATCAGGTCGAGCTCGCGCAGGAGCTTGACTTTGTCCTTGGTGTAGCGGAGCGTCTTCCGGATGCGCTGCGGTGTGAAGTCGGGGTCGTCGGGCAGCAGGGGCTTGAAGGGGATTTTGAAGAAGGAGTGCAGCGTCTGTCCGCCCACATTCACGGCGGCGATGCCGGTGGGGGCAAGCACGACGTGTTTCTTGCGCGTGTTGGCGCAGATGTACTTGAGAAAAGTGCTTTTCCCCGTGCCGGCCTTGCCGGTGAGGAACACCGACTGCTGCGTGTGCTGCACCAGGTTCCACACACTCTGGAACTCGGGATTGTCGAGGTCGATGTTTTCGGGTTGTGTGTTCACAGTATCTCTATCTTTGAGGTTATTTTGCATACACGGGCCTGACGGCAAGGTGGAAGTGGCGCACCTGCGGCTCGGCGACGCATCGCGCTGCACCGCCTTGAGCGGTGATGGTCACCGACCACGCCGCACAAGCCACCGAGCTGCTGAATCCGTGCTGGGCCTGCTCGCTGAGCGGGAGCAGATTCGACGTCCAGTAGTGGCCCACGTTGCCGCGCTCGGGTGTGCCGGTGGTGTCGTAGCCGGTCATGGGCAGCAAGATGCTGTTGCCGTTGGGGCCGGTGACGCGCATCACCATGCCACGGGCATTGGGCAGGTTGGCGGCCACAGTCCACTGGCAGCGGTCGATGAGTTCCTGCCACTCGGCCAGGGTGGGCAGCCGCCAGTCGCTGTTCCACATATAGCGGGCGATGTCGTAGTCGGTGCCGGAGATGTTGGCCAGCGGTTTTTTCCCGCCAAAGTAGGGGCTGTTCCACTTCACGCTGGTGATTTCGCGACCGTCGACGGTGCTCCACTGCACCTCGATGGGATAGTCGTCTATAAACACCTTGCGCAAGCCGCTGGAATCGGCCCAGCCATAGAGTCCACCCCAAGCCACGGCTTCCGAAGCGCCGATGTTGTAGTTGGCCCACTTCACGCTCAGTCCCAGGTCAATGGCCTCGGGGGCGACGCGCACGTTGGCGGGTTGGTCGTTGCAACTTGCTGCAATCAGATCGATGGGAAGCAGCGTTGCCAGCAGGTTGGTTTTCGTTGTCATCATCAAAATAATGTTTTGTTTGTTCGTAAATCAGTGTTATTGATTGGGAGACTGGCGGATAGCATATCCGTGCTAAAGGGGGCTAGCGCATATGTCCCTGTCCGATTCTGAATCCACGCAGGAATTCGGCCACTCCCATTCGGCGCTTGCCGCCCAGTTGCAGCTCCAGCACGGGGAGCCAGGCGTCGGCCGCGGCCACTTTGAGGTAGGATGTGCCATCGCTGTCGATGGTGCCCGGCTCGCTGGTGGTCGGTTCCGGCTCGCCGGTGGCGTAAATCTTGATGTCGTGGACTTTCTCGCCAGCATCTACTAT
>CAMVDK010000307.1 GCA_947166165.1 uncultured Porphyromonadaceae bacterium | reverse complement strand
CCATCCCGATGTAGGGCAGCGTGTTGTAGGGCTTGAAGGTGGAGTAGGCCACATAGACGGCCATCACCGCCAGGGTGATGAGCAGCGGCCGGTATTCGCGCCAGCGGCGATTCACCACGCAGTCGAGCAAGCCGGTGGCCAGCAGCGTGTAGCACACCAGCTCGTCAAGCCACTTGACCAGCGAGCCGCTCCACACCATGCCCGCCAGGCCGATGATGAGCGTCCAGGTGCATATCTTGTCGAGGCGAATCATTTCACGGCCAGGGCGATCACCAGCGAGGCCACCACGCTCGCCGCACTCACGATGGTGGAAATCACCGAGAGCTTGAAGGCGTTGTTCTGGTTATACTTTGAGTTGTCGATTTTGATGCGGTTGGGCTCAACGTAGACCACGTCGTTCTGCTGCAGGAAGAAGGCCGGCGAGGCCATCAGCGCGGCGTCGGACAGGTTGAGGCGGTAGTAGGTGTTCTGCCCGTTGTGCTCGCGCACCACCACCACCCCGGCGCGCTCGCCCCACTCGGTGAGGTCGCCGCACTCGGCCAGGGCGTCGAGCACAGTGTAGCGCTCGCGGGTCACGGTCACCCGGCCGGGGCGCTTCACCTCGCCCATCACGTCGACGTAGTAGCCCAGCAGCTGCACTTGCACGTAGGGGTCCTTGACCTTCTGTGCCACCTGCTCGCGGATGGCGTCCTCGACCTGTGCGGTGGTCATCCCGGCCACGTGGAGGCGGCCAATCATGGGCAGCGTGATGCAGCCCTGGCGGTCGATGATGTGCGTGGCCAAGCGCGGCTGCGGCGTGACGGTGGCGTCGCCATGCGGCGCGGCGTTGTTGAGCGGCGCGTTGAACATGGCGGTGGCCTCGGGCACCATCGACGACACGGTGATGCACAGCTCGTCGGCCGGGCGGAGCACGATGCCGTAGGCACCGCTGCCAGGCAGCGGGCCGGTGGATTCGGCAGGCAGATTCTTGAAGTAGGCCAGGTTGTTTTCCTTCACTGTGCTGCACGAGGCGAGCAGCAGGCATAGCGCGAGGCAGTATATCCAGGGCTTCATGTGGAGTTCGTTTTAGTGTTTAAGGTGGGTTCTATAAATTGCTTGAGCCGAATTGGGCTTGATTGCTGAGCAGGTTTTGGCTCAAGCTGCGCGAAGCAGTAGCGGGCTACGGTTCAAGCAGTTGAGACAAAAGATGCCAGCAAGCAACCCAAGGCGGCCAAAACCAATCATCACTTTTTAGCAATTTATAGAACCCACCTTAAAATAACGAGGAAAGGCGCAATTTATTATGCAGTTCGGCGGGCAGCACCAGCAGGCCGATGGCGATGGCCCCGAGCGCGGCCAGCACTTGCGCCCAGGCGGGCAGCGGGGTGTAGCCCAGTGCACCAGTGGCGAGCATCAGCGCCACGGGCACCAGCGTGCGCCAGCCTGGCGTGAGGACGAAGTAGCGCCGTGTGTCCACATAGCGGTAGGCGGCAAAGAAGGCGAAGGCGACCATCGACGCGGCTATCACCCCCCACACGCCCCAGCGCGGCGCCAGCACCAGGTTGAGCGCCACGTTGAGCACCCCGGTGAGCAGGCTCGAGAGCAGCGCGCGCACCGTGTTGCGCGAGCACTGGTAGCCCAACTCCAGGAAGTTGGCCACCGCCAGGACGGCCATCGCCACCGCCATCGGGAACAGGTAGGCCTGGCTGGCGGCGTAGTGCGCCTCCACCAGCCAGCCGTAGCACAGGCGCATCACGGCCAGATAGGCCGTCACAATCATGCACGTGGCCGAGATGAAAGCACCGAAGATGAGCGAGAAAAAGCGGTCGCGGTCATCGCTGGCATATTGCAGAATGGCCGTCTCCTGCCAGGCCTGCTGCAGAATGATGGAGAAGGTGTAGACGACGCCGGTGAAGCGCGCCGCCACCGCATAGACGCCGTTGGCCTCGGCCCCGGCGGCCCAGAGCACAAACCAGCGGTCGCCGAACGAGAGCACCCACCAAATGAGCGCCGCAGGCAGCAGCGGCAGCGAGTAGCGCAGCAGTTCGCGGGCCGATTGGCGCCAGGGGGTGGCCCTGCTGAAGAGCCTCGACGCCGGCCTTTGCCACAGTTCCACCACCGCAGCGGGCAGCAGGCGGGCGGCGGCATTGGCCAAAAAGATGCCGGCCACGCCCATGTCGAGCCAGGCCACCAGCACCACACTGAGCAGCACGATGAGGGCCGCTGTGGCCAGGCCCATGCCGGCAAAGAGCTTGTTGCGCCCCAGGCCGCGCACCATCTGGCCGTACACCTCGTTCACCACCACGCCGAGCAGCAGGAGCAGCACGAGCCACAGGTGCCGCACGGCGAGCAGCGAGCCGGCCGCCAGCGCGATGACCAGCGCCACCGCCAAGGCCCGCGCCAGCAGCTGGCCGGTAGCCGTCACCACGCGCCGGCGAGCCTCGTCGTGGGGCGCGTCGAGCAGGTAGCGGAACACGCCTTCGCGCAGGTCGAGCGTCACCACGGGCGTGAGCAGAAAGGCGGCCGTCAGGCAGATGTCGAAGTAGCCGAACTCGGCGGCATCGGGGATGAAATAGGTGTACAGCGGCACCATCAGGAAGGTGAGCACCTTCGCACCCAGGTTGCCCACGGCATACACGCCGATGTCGCCTACCAGCTTCCGCCACCGCCCTTCGGCTGCGGGTTGTGAGTTCTGCTTATGCATTTCGGCTGCAAAATTAGCGCAAGTTGAGCGCAATGCAAAACGAAAAACAAGTTTTTTGATTTTGCATTGCCGAGACGCAGCCTAATTTGGGCGAAGCCAAAATTAGCGCAAGTTGAGCGCAATGCAAAACGAAAAACAAGTTTTTTGATCTTGCATTGCCGAGACGCAGCCTAATTTGGGCGAAGCCAAAATTAGTGCAAACCGACTGCAATGCAAAACGAAAGAGCCACGAATTTTATTTTAGGGACTATAAGAACACAATAAGGACACAAATGACTGCAAATGCGCAAGAACAACAAATTAAACAAATTGAACAAACCTTAAATCCGCAAGATAGTTCCCGCCATCGCTTTTAAGAGTACTAGTCCCA
>CAMVDK010000306.1 GCA_947166165.1 uncultured Porphyromonadaceae bacterium | reverse complement strand
CGGGCGAGCTGGATGTCGCGCTCGATGAGGCTGCGGTCGATGAGGTCGACCACGGCGTCGCCCTGCACGGTGATGCCGTTGGTGCCATAGGTGTAGCACAGGAATGCGAATTTAACGCCCTTGATGGTGGTGATGAAGGGCACCTGCCGGCTGCGCGCGGCAGGATTGTCGTAGGTGCCGATGTGGGGGATGCGCATGGAGTCGAGCGCGGCAATGGTGCGCCGCAACCCGCGGTCGCGCCGGTCGAGGCAGTGGTTGTTGGCGGTGAGCAGCAGGTCGAAGCCCGACTGGCTGAGTTGCCGGGCATAGCTGTCGGGGGCGCTGAAGGCCGGATAGCCGGTGTAGGGCGTTCCGCCCAGCGGGCACTCGAGGTTGACAACCGCATAGTCGGCCCAGCGGATGTCGTCTTCCACATGGCGGAAGCAGGCCGAGTAGTCGTACACACCGCCGCCACGGTGCGCGGCGCTGATTTGCGGGGCGTGCTGCATGGCGTCGCCCACAAACATGAGGTCGACCTGGTTGTTGCTCTGCAGGAGCGACACGAGCGAGAGCAGGAGGGCTGACAGGAGTGACATAGAGACTAGTGGGATGAGGTGCAGGGGTATAAAAAAGATGCGGAACACCCCTGAGGGGGCATCCCGCATCGTGGTTTCACTTATAAATCTCGTGCTTGGCCGCAAGCAGGGTGTTGTGCATGAGCGAGACGATGGTCATGGGCCCCACCCCCCCGGGCACGGGGGTGATGTGGCTGCACAGCGGGGCCACGTGCTCGAAGTCGACATCGCCGCAGAGCCTCCACCCGCGCTCGCGCGTGGGGTCGTCGACACGCGTGGTGCCCACGTCGATCACCACTGCCCCTTCGCGCACCATGTCGGCCTTGACAAACTCCGGCCGTCCGATGGCGGCGATGATGATGTCGGCCTGGCGGCAGATTTCCTTGATGTTGGGCGTGGCGCTGTGGCACACGGTGACGGTGCAGTTGCCGGGATTAGCCTTCTGCATGAGCAGCGAGGCGATGGGCTTGCCCACGATGTTGCTCCGTCCGAGCACCACGCAGTGCTTGCCGCGCGTCTCGATGCCGGCGCGCTCGAGGAGCATGACGATGCCGGCGGGCGTTGCCGAGCGGAAGCACGGCAGCCCGATGCTGAGCCGCCCCACGTTGATGGGGTGGAACCCATCCACGTCCTTGCGGTAGTCGATGGCCTCGATCACGGCCTGCTCGTCGATGTGGCGCGGCAGCGGCAGCTGGACGATGAAGCCGTCGACGCTGTCGTCGTCGTTGAGGCGGTGGATGGCCTCGATGAGCTCGTCCTGGCCTACCGTCTCATCGAACCGCAGCAGCGACGAGCGGAATCCGCACTGCTCGCAGGCCTTGACCTTCGAGCTCATGTAGCTCTCACTGCCGCCATCGTGCCCCACCAGGAGTCCTGCCAGGTGAGGGGCGCGTCCACCGGCAGCGATGATTTGCTTGACTTCGTCGGCGATTTCCTGCTTGATTTGCGCCGCGATTGCTTTTCCGTCGATTAGTTGCATGTCGTGATGTTATTTCTTTTTGCGGCCGAAGCCGATTTTGAACGGGCCTTTGGCATTGGAGACCATGTGCATCATCTTGCGGGTCTGCTCAAACTGCTTGAGCAGCCGGTTCACCTCCTGGATGTCGGTGCCGCTGCCGGCGGCAATGCGCTTGCGGCGGCTGCCGTTCATCACCTCGGGATGCTCGCGCTCGTAGGGGGTCATCGACTTGATGATGGCCTCGATGCTCTTGAAGGCATTGTCGTCGATGTCGATGTCCTTGATGGCCTTGCCCACACCGGGAATCATCGAAGCCAGGTCCTTGAGGTTGCCCATCTTCTTGATTTGCCCGATTTGAGCCAGGAAGTCGTTGAAGTCGAAGGTGTTCTGACGCAGTTTCTTCTCGAGTTTCTTGGCCTCCTCCTCGTCGTACTGCTGCTGCATGCGGTCGACAAACGACACGATGTCGCCCATGCCGAGGATGCGGTCGGCCATACCGGCGGGGCGGAAGGGGTCGATGGCCTCCATCTTCTCGCCCGTGCCCACCCACTTGATGGGCTTGTCGACCACCGAGCGTATCGACAGCGCCGCGCCGCCACGGGTGTCGCCGTCGAGCTTGGTGAGCACCACGCCGTCGAAGTCGAGACGGTCGTTGAACTCCTTGGCCGTGTTGACGGCGTCCTGGCCGGTCATCGAGTCCACCACAAAGAGGGTCTCGGTGGGATTGACGGCGCGCTTGATGGCCTCGATTTCCTGCATCATCTGCTCGTCGACGGCCAGACGGCCGGCGGTGTCGATGATCACCAGGTCGCGCCCGGTGCGCTTGGCCTCGGCGATGGCGTTGAGCGCGATCTGCACGGGGTCTTTGCTCTCTGGCTCGCTGTAGACGGGCACCTCGATTTGCTCGCCGAGCACCTTGAGCTGCTCGATGGCGGCGGGGCGGTAGACGTCGCAGGCCGCCAGCAGCGGGTTCTTGCCTTTTTCCTTTTTCAGCTTGCGGGCCAGCTTGCCGGTGAAGGTGGTCTTACCCGAACCTTGCAGACCCGACATGAGGATGATGGCCGGCTTGCCCTCGATGTTGAACGGGGCCTGGTCGCCACCCATGAGCTGCGTGAGCTCGTCGTGGACGATTTTCACCATCAGCTGGCTCGGCTTGACGGCGTTGATCACGTCCTGGCCCAAGGCCTTGGCCTTGACCGTGTCGGTGAACTGCTTGGCCACCTTGTAGTTCACATCGGCATCGATGAGGGCCCGACGCACCTCCTTCAAGGTCTCGGCCACATTGATTTCGGTGATTTTTCCTTCACCCTTCAGTATCTTGAACGATCTCTCGAGTTTTTCAGATAAATTGTCAAACATATTGAGCTGTTAAAAATTTCAAGCTGCAAAATTACTGCAAGTTGAGCAAAAAAACAAAGATTGCCTTGATTTTTTCAAAACGCAGCATGATTTGGACACCAGGAAAAGATTAAGGTGGGTTCTATAAATTGCAAAAAAGTAATGAATGGTTTTGGCCGCCTTGGGTTGCTTGCAGGCATCTTTTGTCTCAACTGCTTGAACC
>CAMVDK010000305.1 GCA_947166165.1 uncultured Porphyromonadaceae bacterium | reverse complement strand
AGCAGGCCCTGGAGATTGCCGACCAGCTCATCCGCTCGTCGGCCATCGACTTGATAGTGATCGACAGCGTGGCGGCGCTCACGCCTAAGGCCGAGATTGAAGGCGACATGGGCGAGAACAAGGTGGGTCTGCAGGCGCGGCTCATGTCGCAGGCCCTGCGCAAGCTCACGGCCACCATCAGCAAGACCAACACGTGCTGCATCTTCATCAACCAGCTGCGCGAGAAGATAGGCGTGATGTTCGGCAATCCCGAGACCACCACCGGCGGCAATGCCCTGAAGTTCTACTCCAGCGTGCGGCTCGACATCCGCCGCACGGGCCAGATCAAGGACGGCGACCAGGTGCTGGGCAACAGCACGCGCGTAAAGGTGGTGAAGAACAAGGTGGCGCCTCCGTTCCGCAAGGCGGAGTTCGAGATCCTGTTTGGCGAGGGCATCAGCAAGGCCGGCGAAATCATCGACCTGGGCGTGGACCTGGGCATCGTGAAGAAGAGCGGCTCGTGGTACTCCTACGAGGGCACGAAGCTGGGGCAGGGTCGCGACGCTGCCAAGCAGCTCGTGATCGACAACCCCGAGCTGGCCGACGAGATCGAGGCGCGCATCATGCAGGCCCTCGATGAGGCGAAGAATTGATGAGTGCGCAATGCGCATCGCCTATGAGATGATTGCAGACTCATGATAGTGTGTGTGACCGAGAAGCCGAGTGTGGCGCGCGACATCGCGGCCATACTCGGTGCCAGCACGCAGCGGCAGGGCTACTACGAGGGCAACGGCTACCAGGTGACGTGGACCTACGGCCACCTGTGCGAGCTCAAGGAGCCTGACGACTACACCGACCGCTGGAAGCGCTGGAGCCTGGGCGCGCTGCCCATGATTCCGCCCAAGTTCGGCATCAAGCTCAAGGACGACGAGGGCATCCGCCGGCAGTTCCACGTGATTGAGACGCTCATCGCGGGCGCCGACGAGGTGGTGAACTGCGGCGATGCCGGCCAGGAGGGCGAGCTCATCCAGCGCTGGGTGTACCAGAAGGCGCGCTGCCGGAAGCCCGTCAAGCGGCTGTGGATTTCGTCGCTCACCGACGAGAGCATCCGCGAGGGCTTCGAGCACCTGCAGCCCGCCAGCGACTTCGACCGCCTTTACTACGCCGGTCTGAGCCGTGCCATAGGCGACTGGGTGCTGGGCATGAACGCCACGCGCCTGTACACGCTCAAGTATGCCCAGTCGCGCGGAGTGCTCTCGGTGGGGCGCGTGCAGACGCCCACGCTGGCACTGATTGTGGCCCGCCAGCGCGAAATCGAGCACTTCGTGCCCGAGGACTATTGGGAAATCAAGACCCTCTACCGCACGGTGACCTTCAACAGCACGCGCGGCCGCTTCAAGACCGAGGGCGAGGCCAGCGCCATTGTCGAGGCCATCGCGCAGCAGCCGCTCACGGTGACCAGCGTGGAGACCAAGAAGGGCCGCGAGGCCCCGCCGCGCCTGTTCGACCTCACCAGCCTGCAGGTGGAGTGCAACAAAAAATACGGCTACACGGCCGACGACACGCTGCGCATCATCCAGTCGCTCTACGAGAAGAAGGTGACCACTTACCCGCGCGTCGACACCACCTACCTCACCGACGACATCTACGACAAGGTGCCCGGCATCCTGCAAGCCATGGCGCCCATTGCCACCTACAGCCCGCTCATCGCCCCGCTGCTCGCCGCCGCGAGGCTGCCCAAGAGCAAGAAGGTGTTCGACAACAGCAAGGTGACCGACCACCATGCCATCATCCCCACCAATGTGGACCCGCGCCGCGCCGCGCTCAGCACCGAGGAGAAGATGGTCTACGACCTGGTGGCGCGGCGCTTCATCGCCGCCTTCCACCCCGACTGCGAGTTCGACGCCACCACCGTGATGGCGCTTGTGGGCGAGCATGAGTTCAAGGCCACCGGCAAGGTGATACGCGCGGAGGGGTGGCGAATGGTCTACAAGAAGGACAAAGCCACCCCCGCCGAAGCCCCGGGCCCTGCCGACGGCTCGGCCGCCGACGACAACGGCACCATGCCGCCGATGACCGTGGGCGAGAGCGGGCCGCATGAGCCCTCGCTGCTCAAGAAGACCACCCAGCCGCCCAAGCACTACACCGAGGGCACCCTGCTGCGCGCCATGGAGACCGCCGGCAAGACCGTCGACGACGACGAGCTGCGCGACGCCATGAAGGAGAATGGCATCGGACGGCCGTCGACACGCGCGGCCATCATCGAGACGCTCTACCGCCGCCGCTACATCCGCAAGGAGCGCAAGAGCGTGGTGGCCACCACCGCCGGCGTGCAGCTCATCGACACCATCCAGGAGCCCCTGCTCAAGAGCGCCAAGCTCACCGGACTGTGGGAGAACAAGCTGCGGCGCATCGAGCGCGGAGAGTTCAGCGCACAGCAGTTTATCGACGAGCTCAAGGCGATGGTGGGCGAGATTGTGCTCAACGTGCTTCGCGACAACAGCGGCGGCGCCATCCAGGTGGAGCCCGAGTCGCCTCCGCCGGCAAGGCCGTCGGGTGGTGGCGCGGCCAATGCCGGAACCGATAAGCCCCAAAAGCCGCGTGTGCCGCGCATCAAGAGCATCGAGGAGATTGCCTGCCCGGTGTGCGGGCGTGGCCATCTGGTGAAAGGACACACGGCCTACGGCTGCAGCGAGTACCGCAACGGGTGCCACACCGTGCTGCCCTTTGCCGAATATCCCGCCGACCTCACCCCGGCCCGCCTGCGCTCGCTCGTGGCCAAGCGCTTCAAGCAAGCCAAACCATGATTTGCTGAAGCCTGCTTCGGCCATGTCCGCCAGGCCGGCGGCGCGCGGGGGCGGTTTTGGCGGCGGATTGCTTGGCCGATTGGGGGGAATGTTGTATATTTGCAGGCGATATGCGCTCGTTGACCCACATATTGCTTTTGGCACTGGCGGCGCTCGCCCTGGCGGCGGGCGGCTGCCGTCGTTCGCCCGGCGAGGCCGAGCGGCGGCTCATCGCCATCGACTCGATCATCGCCACCCGGCCCGACAGCGCCCTGGCGCTGCTCGCCCAGGTCGACACCGCCACGCTCGACGTGC
>CAMVDK010000304.1 GCA_947166165.1 uncultured Porphyromonadaceae bacterium | reverse complement strand
GCCGCCGACCCGCGGCCCAAAATCCAGGTGGCCGTGCGCATCGACGACAGCGTGCACAACATCGACGACTGGGCCGTGCTCGAGCAGTGAGTCAAACAAAAACGACGTCGACTTTCACCAGCATAGTTAATCCTAATCAGCCTTCAAATAGCTATGGCAACAGAAATTGAACATAAATATCTTGTGGTGAACGACAGCTACAAGACACTGGCCCTTGAGCGCCACCACATCACCCAGGGATACCTGAGCCGCGAACGTGGCCGTACGGTGCGCGTGCGAGTGGTGGACAATAGCGCCGTAATCACCATCAAAGGCAGCAACAAGGGAGCCGCCAGGCCCGAATTCGAGTATGCCATCCCATTGTCCGATGCCCGGCAACTGCTCGAGCTTTGTCCGCCACCCATCATCGAGAAGACGCGCCACATTGTGATGGATCACGGCAACCGATGGGAAGTGGACGAATTTCACGGCACTTTGGAGGGCCTCACACTTGCCGAGCTGGAGATTCCCAGCGAGGACTACCGCTATGAGCATCCTGCCTTCGTGGGGCGCGATGTGACCGGCGACCAGCGATACTATAACTCTCAACTCGGACTGCAATGAAATTCAGCGACATTCTCGGCAATCATCAAGCGGTCGACCAGGTGCGACGGCTCATCGACAGCGGCCGCCTGCCCCACGCATTGCTGCTGCATGGCCAGCCTGGCGTGCCTAAGCTTGCCCTGGCTCGGGCAGCGGCGCAATATCTGCACTGCTCCAATCGCAGCTGTGGCGAGCCTTGCGGCTCGTGCCCCAGCTGCCACCAGCACCAGAGCCATAACAGCACCGACACCTTCTACTCGTTCCCCTACCTGAAGCGCGACGACGAGTCGGTGTGCGACGACTACATCACGCAGTGGAACACCTTTCTCGACGAGTGTCCGCTGGCCGAGGACTACCAACACTGGCTCGCACTGCTGAACAACGAGAACTCGCAGCCTCAAATCTTTGTCAAAGAAAGTTCTGCCATCGTGCGCAAGATGAGCCTCAGCTCGATGAGCGGCAACGACAAAGTGCTCATCATGTGGCTGCCCGAAAAGATGCGCGAGGACACCGCCAACAAGCTGCTCAAGCTCATCGAGGAGCCCTACGACCACTGCCGCTTTATTCTGGTGAGCGACAACGCGCAAGCCATCCTGCCCACCATCTACTCGCGCGTGCAACGCATCGAGCTGAAGCCACTGTCGACCGATGTCATTGCCAGCTATCTGGCCCAGCGCCACCACATCGACATGCAAGACGCCATCGCTGCAGCCGGCCCGGCCAACGGCAACGTGGTAGAGGCCGAACACGCGCTCGACCATGGCAACGAGAACCGCGACTTCCACACCCGCTTCGTGGAGCTCATGCGACTGGCCTATATGCGCGACCTGGCCAAGCTCAAGCTTTGGGCCGAAAAGGTGGCTGAGATGAAACGCGAAAAGACGCGGCGATTCCTGGCCTATTGCGCCCGGCAGGTGCGCGAGAACTTTTTCTACAACCTCCACACCCCAGGCCTCAACTACATGACGCGCGACGAGGAGCAGTTCAGCACGCGCTTCGCCCCCTTCATCAACGAGCAAAATGTGGAGCAGATGTACGGCGAGTTCAACCGCGCCTCAACCGACATCCAGGGCAATGGCAACGCCAAAATCGTGCTCTTCGACATGGCCGTGATCATCACCATCTTGATCAAGGTATGATCAATGCGACACTAGCAACGCATCACTTACATAAAGAACTTTGAACACCATCTGTCATTAATTCATCTTCGCCATGACCTCATTCCTGCGGCAAGTGGCCGCTTTCTATAGCCAGGAGCCTGCCTTGCAAGACCACTGCTTCGTGTTTCCCAACCGCCGCAGCGGTCAATTCTTCGAGAAGGAGTTAAGCGAGTTGTTCACCACCCCACACATCATGCCACGCGTGGTCACCATGGCCGAGTGGCTCGAAGAGATGAACGACCTCTACCTGGCCACCACCGTCGACTCGCTGTTCACGCTCTATCGCGCCTATACCGAGGCCTTCGGCCCCGCGGCTTCCAGTTTCGACAAATTCATCTACTGGGCCCATATCATCCTGTCCGACTTCAACGATATTGACATGGCCCTGGCCGACGTCGCAGGCCTGTACAGCAACTTGAACGACCTGCGCGAGATTGCCACCGACTACATCGACCCCGAACTCAAGACCGAAATCCAACGCATCTTCAACATCGAGTTCACCGACAGTGAGTCGTTTTGGAAAAACTCTCACCACGAAACCGACGACCCCGACTCCCCCTCGGCCCAGTTCTACACGTTGTGGGAGAAACTGCCTGAAATCTACGAGCGTTTCTACAAGTTGCTCAACGAGCGCGGCCTCACCACACAGGGACACCTCTACCGCACCATGGCCGGGCGCATCGCCCAAATGACGGCCTCCGAACTGGGCTACAAGCAAATGGTGATGGTGGGCTTCACGGCGCTCAGTGTGAGCGAAGACCACATCTTCAAAGCCCTCAAGCAGCTGGGATGCGCCCACTTCTGGTGGGACGACGCCGCCCCTGCCTTCGACCTGCCTTCGAACAAGGGCGGCCAGATGGTGCGAATGTTCAGCCAACGCTACCCCGCGCCTGAGCCCCTCGAGACCATCGACCCGCAACACCGGCAGCACATCCACGCCATGGCGGTGGGCTCGGCAGTGGGCGAAGCCAAATGGGCCTTCCACCTCATCGACCAAATGGGCCTCGCCCCCGCCCGCCGTTCGGCCAACGTGCAGCAGCTCGACCTGCCCAAGATTGACGTGCACAACGCCATCAACACCGCCATTGTGCTCCCCGACGAGAACCTCTTCGTGCCGCTCATCAACAGCGTGCCTCCCGGCATCGACTGCCTGAACGTGACCCTGGGCTACCCCATGCGCCATTCCGGCATCACCACGCTGATGCACATCGTGGCACGCGCCCACCGCCAGGCCACCCACGACAAGACCAACAACCGATGGATGTTCTTTCGCGATGATGTGAAAGACGTGCTCTCGCACCCGGTGGTCAAGTCGGCCTTCACCGCCGATGTGGTGCGCATTGGCAACCTC
>CAMVDK010000303.1 GCA_947166165.1 uncultured Porphyromonadaceae bacterium | reverse complement strand
CTTTCTCATGTATACTTCTGCGCTGCCCCACCAGACGTGGTCGAAGGCATCGTCGTGATGCGCAAGGGCGAGAACCCCGAAAAGGTCATCGCCGCGCTGAAAACAAAGATCGCCGAAGTAGAGCGCGAGTTGCCCGAAGGTGTGCGCATCGAGGCGTTCTACGACCGCGAAGACTTGGTGAACTTGGCCGTCAAAACCGTGCTGCACAACGTGTTGGAGGGCATTCTGCTGGTCACCTTGGTGGTGCTGCTGTTCATGCGCGACTGGCGCACCACCGTCATCGTGGCCGCCGTCATTCCCTTGGCGCTGCTGTTCGCCTTCATCTGCCTGCACCTGTTCGGCATGAACGCCAACCTGCTCTCGATGGGCGCCATCGACTTCGGCATCATCATCGACGGCGCGGTGGTCATGGTGGAAGCCCTTTTCGTGATGCTCGACGAGAAAGCGCGTGAGATGGGCATGGCCGCCTTCAACCGCTGGAGCAAGCGCGGCGCCATCCGCCTCACCGCCCGCAACAAGGCCAAGAGCGTGTTCTACGCCAAGCTCATCATCATCACCGCGCTCATTCCCATCTTCTCGTTCCAAAAAGTGGAGGGCAAAATGTTCTCGCCGCTGGCGTTCACGCTCGGTTTCGCGTTGCTCGGCGCACTGATTGCCACGCTGACCTTGGTGCCCGTGCTGTCGTCATTATTGTTAAAAAAGAACGTGCGCGAGAAAAAGAACCGCTTCCTTGAGGTCGTCACGGGCGGCGCCAACCACATCTTCGACTTCTTCCACAGCCACCGACCGCAAACCATCGTCGTGTGCTGCGCCCTAATGGTGGCCGGACTGGGCGTGTTTTTCCTGCTCGGCACCGAGTTTCTGCCGCAGATGGACGAAGGCTCCATCTACATCCGCGCCACGCTGCCACAAAGCATCTCGCTGACGGAAAGCGTCAGCATCGCCGACGACCTGCGCCACCGCGTGATGGCCTTCCCCGAAGTGAGCGAGGTGATGACCCAGACCGGAAGGCCCAACGACGGCACCGACGCCACGGGCTTCTACAACATCGAGCTTTTCGTGAAACTCGACGGCGGCAAGAGCAAGGACAAGGAACGCCTCATCGCCGACATCGACAAGGCATTGGCCGTTTATCCCGGCATCGACTTCAACTTCTCGCAGCCCATCTCCGACAACGTGGAGGAGGCCGTCAGCGGCGTGAAAGGCGCCATCGTGGCCAAGGTGTTCGGCCCCGATTTGTATGAAAGCGAGCGACTTGCGCAACAAATCTTCAACACGATGGAACCCATCCGTGGCATTGCCGACCTCGGCGTGATCCGCAACATCGGGCGCGCTACGGCGTGGATAAGGAAGCCGTGCAACGCACCATCGAGATGGCCATCGGCGGCAAGGCGGCCTCGCAGGTGTTCGAGGAGGAGCGCAAGTTCGACCTCGTGGTGCGCTACGACAAGCCGTTCCGCAGCGACGAGGCGCAGATTGCGCAAATCAAGGTGCCGGCCTGCAACGGCGCGATGATTCCCATCGGCGAGCTGGCCGAAATCCGCACCATCACGGGGCCGCTCATCGTCTATCGCGAGAACCACGAAAGGTATTGCGCCGTCAAGTTCTCGGTGCGCGGACGCGACATGGGCTCGGCGGTCGATGAGTCGCGGCAAAAGGTGGCCGAGGCCGTCAGCCTGCCGTCGGGCTACCGCATCGAGTGGAGCGGCGACTTCGAGAACCAAAAACGCGCCTCGAAGCGTTTGGCACAAGTGGTGCCCATCAGCATTCTGCTCATTTTCATTATCTTGTATGTGCTTTTCGGCAGTGGTCGCGACGCGCTCCTTGTGCTGCTCAACGTGCCGGCAGCCGCCGTCGGCGGACTACTCATCCTGTGGCTGACGGGCTTCAACTTCAGCATCTCCGCCGGCATCGGGTTCATCTGTCTGTTCGGCATCTACATCCAAAACGGCGTCATCATGCTCACCGACATCAAGCACAACCTGCGGCGACGACAGCCCCTGCCCGATGCCGTCGCCAACGGAATGCGCAGCCGCACCCGCGCCATCCTGATGACCGCGATGATGGCCACGCTCGGCCTGTTGCCCGCCGCGCTCAGCCACGGCATCGGCTCCGAGAGCCAGCGCCCGTTGGCCATCGTCATCATCGGCGGCCTCGTCACGGCCACGTTCTTCTCGCTCTTCGTGTTCCCCTTGGTGGTCGAGGCGGTGTACAAAAAGCGCCTGTTCGACAAAAACGGCAAGCTGAGGATGAGGAAATTGTAAAAAAGCGTACTTTTGCCGCACCATGAGCAAGGAAAGAATTTTGATAGCGGAAGACGAGGAAGGCATCCGTGACTTTGTGAGCCGAGGCCTGAGTGATTTCGGCTATGAAGTGGCCACCGCCAACGACGGCCTGCAAGCCTGGGAAATGCTGACCAACAGCACTTTCGACCTCGTCGTCCTCGACATCCGGATGCCCGGACTAAACGGCCTCGACCTGTGCCGCAAGCTGCGCCAACACCAAAGCTACGCCACGCCCGTTTTGATGCTCACCGCGCTCAACACGACCGACGACATCGTGATGGGACTCCATGCCGGTGCCGACGACTACCTCGCCAAACCCTTCAAGTTCATGGAGTTGCTGGCTCGCATCGAGGCCTTGCTCCGGCGGGTTGAGGCCATGAAGAAAGACCGCGCCACCGCCTTCGCCGACCTCACCCTCGACCCCGTGACCCATCGCGCCACACGAGGCGAACTGAACGTGGAACTCAGCACCAAGGAGTTCCGCCTACTGGAATACTTCATCGCCCACCACGACGAGCCGCTCACGCGACAGCAACTGCTTAAAGACGTGTGGGACAAGGACTTCGACACCAACACCAACATCGTCGATGTGTATGTGAAATACCTCCGCAGCAAAATCGACGACCCCTGCCCCGCCAAGCTCATCCACACGCTGACGGGCGTCGGCTACATGATGAAAAGCCCCGCTTGAGCCATGAAACCCAGCCGAAAAATATCGCTCATCTACACGCTCATCACCATCGGGCTGGTGCTCATCGCCTGCGGCGTGTTCTTCATCCTGTCGTCGCGCTACACGGAAACGCTGTATTACAG
>CAMVDK010000302.1 GCA_947166165.1 uncultured Porphyromonadaceae bacterium | reverse complement strand
TGCAAAATCAAAAAAATGCTTTTTTTGTTTTGCACTTCGCTCGGTTTGCAGTAATTTTGTCGTTTAAAACATTGTGCAATGATTCAACCCATCATCGACGAAGCCGTGATCGACCGTCTGCGCTCGCTCATCAATGGAGCGAAGAACGTGGTGCTCACCTGCCATCTGTCGCCCGACGGCGATGCCATCGGCAGCACGCTCGCGCTGTGCCATGTGCTCCACCGCCTGGGCAAGAATGCCGCGGTGGTCACGCCCGACATGGTTCCCAAGGCGTTGAACTTCCTTCCCTTCATGCGCGATGTGGTGGTGTTCACCAAGAACGAGTTGCGCGCGCGCCACTTGGTGGAGCATGCGCACCTCATCTTCTGCCTCGACTTCAACAGCATCCACCGCATCGACAAGCTTGGCGAGGTGGTGATGCAGCAGCGCGTGCCGCGGGTGCTGATCGACCACCACCTGAACCCTCAGCCGGTGTTCGACGTGTCGATTTCGTTCCCCGAGCTGTCGTCGACCTGCGAGCTGGTCTACCGCGTGCTGCTGCAGCTGCGCATGCTCAACCTCATCGACCGCTATGCGGCGCAGTGCCTCTACACGGGCATGATGACCGACACGGGCAATTTCACCTACAGCTGCGAGAACCCGGAACTGTACGAAATCCAGGCCTCGCTCATGCGCCGGCACATCGACAAGCAGTGGCTCTTCAAGATGGCCATGAACACCTTCAGCGCCGACAGCCTGCGGCTGCAGGGCTACGCGCTGAGCGAGAAGATGGAGGTGCTCGCCGACCAGGGCGCGGCGCTGATCACGCTCACGCAAGACGAGCTCAAGCGGTTCAACTACCGCAAGGGCGACACCGAGGGGCTGGTCAACAAGCCGCTGGCGATTCCGGGCGTGAGGTGGGTGGCGTTCTTCAGGCAGGACCCGGAGTACATCAAGGTGTCGTGCCGCTCGCAGGGCGACTTCTCGGTCGACGCCATCTGCCACGACTACTTCAACGGCGGCGGCCACACCAATGCCGCCGGGGGCGAATTCTATGGCACCATGGAGCAGGCCGTGGAGATTTTCCACCGCATAGTGGGCACGGGCGGCGACGCTCCAGCCGACCAGGCCGGCGACACCTGACGCCGCCACATCCAGTTCAACGATCAAGTATACATTTTAACACCATAATAATGAACATCAACACAATCCGTCCACTTGCGTTTGCCGCTGCGGCGGCCCTGCTGCTCGCCTCGTGCAACAGCGGCGAGAGCTACAGCGACCGCCTGAACAACGAGCGCAACGCCTGCAACGCCTATCTGGCCAACCACCGCGTGGTGAACGAGATTCCGCCCGACACTGTGTTCGAGACCGGAAGCAACGCCCCCTTCTACCGCATCAACCCCGACGGGCAGGTGTATATGCAGGTCATCAGCGCCGGCGACCGACACACCGACCGTGCCCGCAAGGGCGAGGACATCTACTTCCGCTTCACGCGCAGCGACCTCAACCACTGGTACTCCACCGGCGTGCTCAACGCCTACCAGAGCAACGAGGACGACATGTCGGCCTCGCCGGCCTATTTCAAATATAAGGACTACACGCTGCCCACGTCGTCGGCCTGGGGCTACGGCATCCAGCTGCCGCTCGACTTCATCGGCGTGGAGGACAGCGAGGTGAACCTGGTGGTGAAGAGCAACTTCGGCCTCACCAGCGAAATCTCGTATGTGGTGCCCTACCTGGTCCACGTGCGCTATTTCCACAGCAAAATTTGAACTCCAATTTTGACAACAACCGCAACTTGACACAACACAAATCATGTCACTGATAAAATCGATTTCCGGCATTCGCGGCACCATAGGCGGCCGCGCCGGCGACGGGCTGTCGCCGCTCGACATTGTGAAATTCACCTCGGCCTACGCCACCTATATCCGCCGCACCACCACGCGCACGAGCAACGTGGTGGTGGTGGGCCGCGACGCCCGCCTGTCGGGACGCATGGTGCTCAACATCGTGGTGGGCACGCTCACCGGCATGGGCTTCGACGTGGTGAACATCGGCCTGGCCACCACCCCCACCACCGAGCTGGCCGTGGTGGGCGAGCAGGCCTGCGGAGGCATCATCATCACCGCCTCCCACAACCCCAAGCAGTGGAACGCCCTCAAGCTGCTCAACGAGCAGGGAGAGTTCCTCAACGACGAGCAGGGCAAGGAGGTGCTGCGCATCGCCGAGGCCGAGGACTTCGACTATGCCGAGGTCGACCATCTGGGCCGCGAGCAGAAGAACTACACCTACCTGCGCCGCCACATCGAGGCCGTGCTCGCCCTCGACCTGGTCGACGTCAAGGCCATCCGCCGGGCCGGATTCACCGTGGCCGTCGACGCCGTGAACAGCGTGGGCGGCATCGCCATCCCCAAGCTGCTCGAGGCACTGGGCGTGAAGAAGGTGGTGCCCCTCTACTGCGACCCCACCGGCAACTTCGGCCACACCCCCGAGCCCATACCCGAGAACCTGACCGACATCAGCGCCCTCATGCGCCAGGGCAAGGCCGACGTGGGCTTTGTGGTCGACCCCGATGTCGACCGGCTGGCCATCGTGATGGAGAACGGCGAATTCTTCGTCGAGGAATACACCCTGGTGGCCGTGGCCGACTACGTGCTCAGCCACACGCCCGGGGCCACGGTGAGCAACCTAAGCTCGTCGCGCGCACTGCGCGACGTCACCGAGAAGCACGGCTGCACCTACACGGCCGCCGCCGTGGGCGAGGTGAACGTGACCACCGAGATGCGCCGCACCGGGGCCGTGATTGGCGGCGAGGGCAACGGCGGCGTCATCTATCCCGCCCTGCACTACGGCCGCGACGCGCTGGTGGGCGTGGCGCTGTTCCTCACCCTGCTCGCCAAGAGCGGCATGACCGTGAGCCAGCTCAAGCAGACCTATCCGCAATATGCCATCGCCAAGACCAAGCTGCAGCTCACGCCGCAGATGGACGTCGACGCCATTCTGCGCGCCGTGGAGAAGCACTATGCCGGCGAGCGGCTCACCACCATCGACGGTGTGAAAATCGACTTCGCCGACGGCTGGGTGCACCTGCGCAAGAGCAACACCGAACCCATCATACGCATCT
>CAMVDK010000301.1 GCA_947166165.1 uncultured Porphyromonadaceae bacterium | reverse complement strand
CTGGCACCAGGCGGCCGGATAGGGCGACAGGCCCCGGATGTGGTTGTACACCTCCTCACCGCTGCGGTGCCAGTCGATGCGGCAGGTGTCGCGGAAAATTTTTGGCGCGGGCGTGGCATCGGCTCCGGCGGCGATGAGCCGGTCCTGGTCGATGGGCTTGACGGTGCCGGCCAGGATGGCGTCGACCGTTTCGACCACCATATCGGCGCCAAGCGCCATGAGGCGGTCGTGAACAGTGCCCACGTTGTCGGTGCGGGCGATGTCGATGGCGCGCTGCTGGATGATGTCGCCGGTGTCGATTTCGTGCCGGAGGAAAAAGGTGGTAACGCCGGTGCGTGTGTCACCGTTCATCACCGCCCAGTTGATGGGTGCCGCCCCGCGATACTTGGGCAGCAGCGAGGCGTGCAGGTTGAAGGTGCCCATAGGCGGCATCTGCCACACCACTTGTGGCAGCATTCTGAATGCAATCACGATGAACAGCTGCGCTTGCAGCTGCCTCAACTGCTCGACAAAGGCTTCGTCCTTCAGGTTGACCGGCTGCAGCAGCGGCACCCCGTGGGCCACAGCATACTGCTTGACGGCACTCTGCATGAAGTGGTGGCCACGTCCGCCCACCTTGTCGGGCATGGTGACCACGCCCACCACGTTGTAGCCGCCGTCCACCAGGCGGCTCAGGCTCTCGACGGCAAAGTCGGGCGTGCCGAAAAACACGATGCGAAGTTCTTCTTTATTCATCAGTCTAATATTATCTCATTTATTTATCAATCAGGCAGATAATCCACAAAGCCTCAATCATAACTATAATGCTTGAGCACTTGCCTGTAGGAGTTGAAAATCTTTGATTTCGACACAAATCCCACGTATCCGCCCTGGTCGTCGACCACGGGGAGGTTCCATGCTGCAGTGTCGTCGAAAGTCTTCATCACCTGGTCCATGGGTGTGCCGAGCACAAGCACGGCAGGCGGTGTGGCCGTGAAGCGGTCGACGGTGAGCTTGCGGTAGAGGTCGGTGCGGAACATGATGTCGCGTATGTCGTCGAGCTGCACCACACCCACGAGTTTGTTGTCGGCATCGGTGACCGGGAAGAGGTTCCGGCGGCTTTTCGAAATCACGCCCACCATGTCCTTGAGCGTCATGTCGGGGTGCACCACGGCCAGGTCGGTCTCAATCACGCTGTCCATCTTGAGCAGGGTGAGCACGCTCTGGTCCTTCTGGTGGGTGAGCAGCTCTCCTCGCCGGGCCAGGCGGCGCGTGTAGATGCCATAGGGGATGAAGATGCGCGAGGTGCCATAGGACGTGGCCGAGACGATGAGCAGCGGCAAGAACAAATCATAGCCTCCGGTCATCTCGGCGGTGAGGAACATGGCCATGAGCGGCGCATGCATCACCCCGGCCATCACCCCGGCCATGCCCATGAGCGTGAAATTCTTGGTCGACAGCGGAGCGTCGCCATAGTACCACCCCATGGAGTTCATCAGCAGGGCGAAAAAGAAACCGGCCATGCAGCCCACATAGAGCGACGGTGCGAACGTGCCCCCCACTCCACCGCTGCCATTGGTGGCGCTCGTGGCCCAGGGCTTCATCAGGCCCAGCATGAAAATGAACGCCAGCACATAGGCCGACTCCGCCTTGTGGCCATAGAACAGGCTGCCGTTGAAGATTTCGCTCGCCTCGCCGCTGAGCAGGTCCACAATCGAGTTGTAGCCTTCGCCGTAGAGCGGCGGCAGCAAATAGATGAGCACACTGAGCATCACCGCGCCCAGCGCAAAGCGGGCCAGGGGATGATGCAGGCGGGCGAACACCGTGTTCTCGAGCCACTCGGTCACCTTATTGAAATAGAGCGACACGAAGCCGCAGAACACGCCGAGCAGCACCACATAGGGGATGCGCGAGGCCCAGAACGGCTCGCTCTGGTCGAAGGTGAACTCCACATTGTAGCCCGTGAACACATAGGCCACCGTGGCGCCGGCCACCGAGGCCAGCATCAGCGGAATGGCGCTGCCGGCCGTGAGGTCGAGCATGAGCACCTCGATGGTGAACAGCAAGCCGGCTATGGGCGCTTTGAAGATGCCCGCGATGCCGGCCGCCGCGCCGCAGCCCACAAGCATCATGAGTGTCTGCGGCGAGAGCCTGAACATCTTGCCCAGGTTGGAGCCTATCGACGCTCCTGTGAACACAATGGGACCCTCGGCACCCACCGAACCACCGAAGCCAATGGTCACCGACGAGGCCACCAACGAGGCATAGACATTGTGAAACTTGATCCGGCTCTCCTTCAGGGCGATGGCGTAGAGCACTCGTGTCACACCGTGCGAGATGTTGTCGCGCACCACATAGCGCACATATAGCCCGGCCAGCGCAATGCCCACAATCGGGAACACCAGGTATAGCACATTGCCTTGCGTGACCGAGATGGTCGACATCACCAGGTGGGCTATGGAGGCGATGAGGAACTTGAGCAGCACAGCCGCCAGGCCAGAGAGGGTGCCCACAACCACGGCGAGCAGCACCACCAGCGTGCGCTCGCTGAAGCGCAGCCAACGCATCACCCGGTGGGCAAAACGCCACGAGGCTTCGGCCATTTTCCTGCTGGTTGCCAAGCGATTAGTAAACATTTGTTGTCACTCAACTTTAAGATGGTTCCGTGTGCGCCCGCGCATCACATGCCGCGACCGGTGAACACAATCTTCACGGTGTAAATCATGATTTTCATATCGTTGATCAGCGACATGTTTTCGAGATAGAGCAGGTCGTAGTTGAGCCGCTCGAGCATCTCGTCCACGTTTTTGGCATAACCATACTTCACCATTCCGAGCGAGGTGATGCCTGGCCGCACTTGGTGGAGCAGCGCGTAGCTGGGCACCCGCTGCTGGATTTGGTCCACGAAGAACTGGCGCTCGGGCCTCGGCCCCACTATCGACATGTCGCCCTTGAGCACGTTCCAGAACTGGGGCAGCTCGTCGATGCGGTACTTGCGCAGGAAATGCCCCACACGCGTCACGCGCGGGTCGTCGTCCTGGGTGAGCTGCGGTGCTCCGCCGCGCTCGGCGTCGCTCACCATGCTGCGGAACTTGATGATGCGGAACGGCACATTGTGCCGCCCCACCCGCTCCTGGAGGTAGAACACCGGCCCGCGCGAGTCGAGCTTGATGGCCAGA
>CAMVDK010000300.1 GCA_947166165.1 uncultured Porphyromonadaceae bacterium | reverse complement strand
CACAATGATGAGCGCCATGAAAATCATGGTGGGCAGCGCACGGCGGCCGTTGAACACCTTGTCGCTCAGCCAGCCGCAGAAGATGGTGCCGGGAATGGCGGCAGCCTCGTAGGCAAAATAGGCCCAGCCGGCGCTCTTGATGTCGACGCCATGCCCGCTCAGAATGGTGGGTGCCCAGTCGAGGCAGCCATAGCGCACCATGTAGATGAACGAGTTGGCCAGGGCGATGTACCACAGGAACTTGTTGCTGAGCACGGTTTTGAAAATCTCGGCGAAGGAGAGCGACTGCTCGCTCTTCTTCTCGTCATAATTCTTCGACGCCGAGCCGCTCCACTTCTCGATCGAGGGCAGTCCGCACGACTGCGGGGTGTCGCGGATGAGCACATAGGCGATGATGGCGATGAGGATGGCCACGGCGGCGGGGAAGGCATAGGTGCCGATGAGGAAGTACATTTTCTCGTCGGCGCCATAGAACCAGGAGCCGAACCAGGCTGCGCCATAGGCGGCCATTGGGCCGACGAGGGCGCCGCCCACGTTGTGGGCGCAGTTCCACACGCTCATCCAGGTGCCGCGCTCCTTGATGGAGAACCAGCGCGTCATCACGCGTCCGCACGGCGGCCAGCCCATGCCCTGGAACCAGCCCACGAGGAAGTTGAACGCGCCCATCAGGAAGATGGCCAGCCCCTTCTGCTCGCTGAAGTACTGGATGGGGACAATCATGAACATCATGGCCACGGCCGAGAGCACCAGTCCCAGCGGCAGGAAGCGGCGGGCGTTGCTGCGGTCGCTCACGCTGGCCATCACAAACTTCGAGAAGCCGTAGGCCAGGGCGTTCATGGCCAGGGCCGTGCCCAGCTCGCCTTTGGTGAAGCCGAAGGGCTCGAGCATGGGAATGGCCATGGAAAGGTTCTTGCGTACGAGGTAGAAACCTGCATATCCGATAAAGATGCCGATGAACACCTGCCAGCGCAGCCGGCGGTACTTG
Source organism: uncultured Porphyromonadaceae bacterium (assembly GCA_947166165.1). Lineage (GTDB taxonomy): Bacteria > Bacteroidota > Bacteroidia > Bacteroidales > Muribaculaceae > Sodaliphilus. The sequence goes on along the minus strand of CAMVDK010000300.1, from coordinate 2,190 downwards.
GCATCGGCCTCAGGCCCGGTCTGCTCGGGCTTGTAGGCGGGTGGGGCTAAAAAACTTGCCATAGGTTGATTGGTTTTATAAGGTTTGATGTTGTTTCGTGTAACCTGGGGGCACGCTTATTGCCGGCGCACGCCGTTGAGCTGGCTTGTCTTGTCGAGGTCGAGCGCCTGGGCCAGGATGCTGACGGGGTTGAGCACCTTGACCGGGGTCGACATCTCGATTTGCCACTTGCAGGTCTCGCAGTCGGTGGCCACAAAGTCGGGGCTGGCGGCCTCGATGTCGGCGAACAGGCGCGCGCCGATGGCCTGCGAGGTGTCGTAGTTCTCGCGCTTGAAGCCGTAGGTGCCCGAGATGCCGCAGCAGTTCTGGTCAAGCTCGATGAGCTCGAGGCCGGGAATCATGCGCAGCAGCTCGGTGCTGAAGATGGCCCAGCCCATGCGCTGCATGTGGCAGGCGGTGTGGTAGGCTACGCGCATCTTGAAGCCGGGCTTGAAGGCCAGGCGCACCTCGCCGTCGTCCACCAGGCGGTAGATGAACCGTGTGGCGAGCGAGAGCTGGTCGCGCACGCCCTGGTTGTCGATGTCCAGCAGGTCGGGATACTCGTCGCGCATGGTGAAGGTGCAAGTGCTGCTGGTGGTGACGACCGGGCGGCGCATCTCGTTGATGCTGTGGCGCATCGATGCCATGTTCACCTCGCCCTGCTTGCGGGCTTGCTTGTAGAGCCCGTTGGCGATGAGCGCCACGCCGCAGCACTTCTCCTTGTCGAGCAGGTGCACACCGTAGCCCAGGGCATTCATCACGGCCACCAGGTCGCGGCCCAGCTGCGGGAAGTTGTAGTTCACATAGCAGCCGTGGAAGTAGCTCACGTGGTGGGCGAAGCCGTCTTGCCGTGCCTGCGCGTTCTTGCGGAACCAGGTCTCAAACTTCTGGCCGCTGTAGGCCGGAAAGGTGCGGTGCTTGTCGATGGCCATCACGGTGTGCATTGCGGCCTTGACAGGCTTGAGCCCCAGGGCGAAGTTGGTGACGGGAGCCACCAGGGTGGCCATCGAGCCCACGAAGTCGGTGCTGGCGAGCATCATGTCGCGCAGTTTGGGCCGGTGGCTTTGGTGGCGCATGCGTGCATGCTGGATGAGGTCGCCCACGCGCACGTCGTTGGGGCAGGCCACCTCGCAGCGCTTGCAGTTCAGGCAGAGCTTCAGGGCCTCGTCGAAGAACTTCGGGTCCTTGAGGCGGTAGCGTTCGCCGTCGGGGCCGGCCTGCTTGGGGCCGGGGTAGGCAGGGTTGACCGCCGCCACGGGGCAGTAGACCGTGCAGATCGAGCACTTGAGGCACTGCTCGAAGTTGTGGTCGCTGACGTTGGTCAGTTGAGTGGATGCCATGCGGGTTGTGGAGTTGTGGGGAAGGGGAGGAGGGCAGTGCTGGCGAGGCCAGGTGGACTGCCCGGGTTCCCCTAAGAAAGTCTAAATTTCCCTGTATAGTAAATTTTCTCGGTAGTTTCTCATTACTCGTTGATGGCTTGCGCCACGGCCAGCGCCGTGAGCATCGACACGCCGGTGCCGTCGGCCATGACCAGCGGGTTGTGGCCCGCGAGCAGTTGGCCTATGGCATAGACGTTGCCCATCGGCCGGCCTTGCCGCAGCGGATGGAAGTGGGTGTCGGTGGCCACACCGGCGCTCATGTAGGGCTGGTCGCCCATCACGCCGTAGTGGCTCCACTGCTCGCGGCTTGCCGGCGCGTCGACGTCGAGGCCGAGCAGCGGTTCGTAGATGCGCTCGAAGTCCGACTCCAGTCCCCGGCTCATGAACGAGCCGGTGGCCATCACGAAGGTGTCGGCTTGCAGAGGCATGTCTTGGAGCTTGGTGGTGTGGATGGCCGTGACCCGGTCGCCTTCGATGGCAGCCCGGCAGGCGGTGTCGCCGAGCATGAAGCGTCCGCCGAGCATCTGGAAGTAGTGCTTGAGCGCGGCTGTGAGCCTCACTCCGGTCACTGCCGGGGGCAGTGTGGCCAGCATGCGCAGCGGGTGCTGCACTTGCGCCATGAGCTCGTCGACCACATCGTCGGTGTCGAGGCCGAGCACAGCGGGCATGAGCACGGCATCGGGGTTGCTGCCTTCGGTGGCGTGGTTGATGGCCTGGGCCAGCTGCCACACGGCCTTCGACTGCTTCGCGCTGGGGCTCTTGATCCGCTGGC
>CAMVDK010000299.1 GCA_947166165.1 uncultured Porphyromonadaceae bacterium | reverse complement strand
GTGATGGTCTTGCCCACGAGCACGTCCTTCTCAAACTTCACACCCATGCGGCGCAGGCCGTCGATTTCGAAGTCGACGATGCTGTTGGGCAGACGGAACTCAGGGATGCCATACTTGAGCACGCCGCCAATCTCGTGCAGCGCCTCAAAGACGGTGACATCGTAGCCACGCTTGGCCATGTCGCCGGCAAACGAGAGTCCGCTCGGGCCACTGCCGATCACGGCTACCTTGATGCCGTTGTTGGGAGCCATGGCGGGCAGCGTGCCGTCGTCGTGGTTGCGCTGCCAGTCGGCGGCGAAGCGCTCCAGGTAGCCGATGGCCACGGCGGGGTGCTTCATCTTGTGGTGGATGCACTTGCTCTCGCACTGCTTCTCCTGCGGGCACACGCGGCCGCACACGGCGGGCAGCGAGCTGGTCTCCTTGAGCGTGGCAGCGGCGGCGGCAAAGTCGCGGCGCTCGATGTTCTTGATGAACTTGGGGATGTTGATGTTCACCGGGCAGCCCGTCACGCACTGCGGGTTGGCGCAGTCCAGACAGCGGGTGGCCTCGAGCACGGCTTGCTCCTCGCTGATGCCTTGGTTCACTTCCTCGTTGCAGGTGATGCGGTAGGCGGGGTCGAGTTGAGGCATCTCGACGCGGGTGATGGCGGTGCGTTCTTTCGGGGTCTTGCTGGCACGAAGTTCCACACGCCACTGCTCGTTGCGAGCAGCATTGATATCGTTGGTTTCCATTCTATTGTCAGATTTTTATCGTGTTTACCATTATATTATCTATTCAAGTTTCTACAGTGTTTAGCACTTCGGAACTTGAGAATTAGAGTGAATATTTATTTCAAAGCTTGCGGGCTTACGGCCAGAATGCCGCATCTCTAATCCCTAATCTTTCATCCCTAATCCTCAAGTTTTCTAAAGGGGCAAAGCCACTTTAGAAACTTGAGTTATCTATTATTGCGCACCCTTCAGACGCGTCATCAGCTCGTCGAAGTCAATCTGGTGGGCATCGAACTCGGGACCCTCGACGCACACGAAGCGCGTCTTGCCGCCCACGCTCACGCGGCAGGCGCCGCACATGCCCGTGCCGTCGACCATGATGGCGTTGAGCGATGCCTCGGTGGGCACGTTGTATTCCTTGGTCAGCTTGGCCACGAATTTCATCATGATGGCCGGACCGATGGTCACGCAGTAGTCCACCTTCTCGCGCTTGATCACCTGCTCCACGCCGGCGGTCACGAGGCCCTTCTGGCCGTAGGAGCCGTCGTCGGTCATGATGATCACGTCGTCGCTCGACTCGCGCACTTCCTTCTCCATGATGATCAGGTCCTTGCTGCGTCCGGCCAGCACGCTCACCACGCGGTTGCCAGCGGCCTTCATGGCGCGGATGATGGGCAGCAGCGGAGCCACACCCACGCCGCCACCGCAGCAGAGCACGGTGCCGTAGTTCTGGATGTGGGTGGCCTGGCCCAGCGGACCCACCACGTCGGTCAGCGCATCGCCGGGCTCCAGGGCGCAGATCTTCTTCGTCGACTCGCCCACGGCCTGAATCACCAGTGTGATGGTGCCTGCCTGCACATCGCTGTCGGCAATCGTGAGCGGAATGCGCTCGCCCTTCTCGCCGCAGCGGACAATCACAAAGTGGCCGGCACGACGAGCCTTCGCAATCAGCGGAGCCTCAACCACCAGCTTGGTCACGTTCTCAGAGAATTTCTCTTTCGATACAATCTTGTTCATCTCTTGTGTTTATGTGAATAGTTAATTAGTTGACAATTAATTATTTAATATAAAATAGACCAGCAAGGCCAATTTCACGGCGCAAAGATACAAAATAATTCACAAATGTGAATCTTTTAGAGCGCAAATTATTTTTCTTCAGCCTTTTTTGTGGCATCGAGGCAGCCGGCGGGCGTTGCAGCGCCGAAGCACGGGGCTTTCGGCTGTCATCATGAAAACGCTCCTTAAACCTTGCCGCCTCCATTGCGTCTAACAACGTGAAATTGACAAAAATCTCAACCGCAATGAAGACAAACACCCTCGGCCGCTGGCTGGCCGCGCTGGCCGCTGCCATCGTACTGCTCCTGCCCCTCGATGCGCAGGCACGCACCTACACCTCCGAGACGCTCAACTACCAGATTGTCTACCAGTGGGGGCTCGTGTGGAAGCACGCCGGCGACGCCACCCTGAGCATACGCCGCAGCGGCGACCAGTATCACGCCATGCTCACCGGGCGCACACGCTCGTGGGCCGACAAGGTCTACCCCGTGCGCGACACGCTCAAGTGCACCATGAACAGCCTGTTCGCCCCCCTGCGCTACGAGAAGCTCACCCACGAGAAGGACTACTACGCCCGCGACCTGCTTCAGTTCAGCTACAACTACAGCCACACCAGCGCCAAGGCCACGCGATTCCGCCGCAGCGGCAACACCACCGTCGACCTCAGTGCCAAGTGCCAGGCCTACGACATGCTCAGCGTGTTCTACATGCTGCGCAATCTCGACTTCGCTTCCATGGCCAAAGGCAAGGCCCACACCACCGTCATCTTCTCCGGCAAGGAGAAGGAATACCTCACCATCCGCTACAAGGGCGTGGAGAACGTCAAGATGCGCGACGGCAGCAAGCGGCAGGCCTTCCACATCACCTTCAAGTTCACCCAGGAGGCCGGCAAGAAGTCGAGCGACGACCTCGACGCCTGGCTCTCGACCGACGCCGAGCGCATACCCCTGCTGCTGGTGGGCAAGCTGCCCGTGGGGCAGGTGAAATGCTACTGCGTGAAGTGAAGGCCGCAATCGTTCCGCTAATAAAATAGGTGTTAAAAATCAAGTTCGCCACCTTGTGGTTGTGAAATATTTTATACCTTTGCAGCCGATTTTTTCCAAAAACACGTTATCAATCACTATGCCAGACAATTTAGTTATCGTCGAGTCGCCTGCCAAGGCGAAGACCATCCAGAAATTCCTCGGCAAAGACTATAAGGTGATGTCGAGCTACGGCCACATCCGCGACCTTCACAAAAAGGACTTCAGCATCGACATCGACAACGGGTTCGCCCCCATCTACGAAATTCCCGCCGACAAGCGCGAGCTGGTGGGCGAGCTCAAGAAAGCCGCCGCCGACGCCAAAGTGGTCTGGCTCGCCAGCGATGAGGACCGCGAGGGAGAAGCCATCGCGTGGCACTTGTTCGTAGTGCTCGACCTCAAGCCCGAAAGCACGC
>CAMVDK010000298.1 GCA_947166165.1 uncultured Porphyromonadaceae bacterium | reverse complement strand
TGCGCCACGTGCGGCAGGTCGCCGACGTAGGTGCTGCTGTAGGCGGGGTTGAAGAACTGGTTGATCTGGTCGTAGCCGTAGTCGTTCACCAGCGGGATGGCGGTGGTGAGGTGGGTCCAGCGGCCGGCCTCGGGGATGAGGATGCGCGTTTCCAGGCCACGGCTGGTGAGCGAGTTGTCGAGTTCGCGGCACAACTTCGTGATTTCGGTGTTGTACCACGGCGAGCCCTCCTGGCCGCCCACCCATTCATATTGCGGCTCGTTGACGGGCGAGATGAAGGAGATGTGGTAACCCATATCGGTGAAGTGCTTGGCCACGGTGGCCAGATACTCGGCGAAGTCGTCGTAGGCGTCGCTGCGCAGGTTCGAGCCCCAGGGCAGGGTGGAGGTGCGGCAGGCCTTGCCGTTGCTGGTGTAGTAGATGGGGGCGGAGTTGGAGAACAGCAGGATGTTTTTCACGCCATATTCATGTGCCTTCTGCATGAAGTACTGCTGTCCGGCGGCGTGGCTCCAGTTGTAGGTGACGCCGTCGCTGTTCAAGAAGCACTCCGCCCGGCGAGTCACATCGTCGATGTTGCTGTCGTCGCCCTGCGTGGCGCTGCCGGCACCCAGATTCACGCGCCAGTTGCTCAGCCCGATGCCCTCGGGGCTGCCGCCACGGTTGAACGAGGTGGCGAAGAGCAGTTTAGCTGCCCGCTCGCGCATGGTGGAACTGAAGTAGCGCCCCACGTAGTCGCCCAGCCAGCAGTCGCTCGCGCCGAACTCCTCGATGGTCTGTCGTGGCTGGTCGAGGTGCGCCACGGTGTTCACCGCCGCCGAGGCCGGCACGGCAGCCAGCAGCCACAGCGCCGAGATGATGCGTATTGCCGTATGCATAGAAGATGTGTAAGATTGTTAGTGAGTGAAAGGTGTGATGTATAAAGCAAGAAGCGAGAAGCGAGATGCCTCGTCGCGCTGCGGCTCCTGCATCTTGCATCTCGCTTCTTGCGTCTTATTCAGTCAATCAGTCCTTGCCCAGGATGATGTTGATCACGATGTTCATGTCGTCGATGTCGACCACGCCGTTGCCGTCCACGTCGGGCTGGCCCTTGTAGTCGCTCAGGTTGGCCTTGCCCAGCATGAGGTTGATCACGGCGTTCATGTCGTCGATGTCGACCGTGCCACTGCCGTCGATGTCGCCACGTCCGAACTCAGGCGCGCCGCTCTGAGGATCCAGCCAGATGTCGAACACGTTGGCGCCGGTGCTGTAGTTGGGCGTGTTGTAGACCATGAACAGGTCGTGCTTGCCGGTGACGTTGACCAGGAACTCACCGGCGGTGCGCTTGCGCACACTCCACGCGCCGGTGCCCTGCAGGCGCACCACGGCGATGGGCTCGTGTCCCTCGAGGATGGCGGGCAGGTTCTGCTCCCAGTCCTCGGTGGTGTAGATGAAGTCGGGATCGAGGTCGAGGTAGAACGAGAAGTTCGACACATCGATGTCGCCAATCCACGAGGGCTCGCTCGAGTGGTTGACGATGATGCGCTTCCAGCCGCCGTCGCCGAAGTCGACGCCGTCGCCGTCGCCGTAGAAGTCGATCACGGTGCCATTGCCCGTGTAACCGATGTTGCCGGCGCTCTCATACTGGCCGTGAGCCATGAGCTGGTAGCCCCAGGGGTTGCCCTGGCCTTCGGGGCAGCCCTCGAAGGTGAAGTGGAACGCGTCGGCCGAGGGCTCAACGTCCTCGAGCGTGATGCCGCAGTCCACGTGTTGCGGCCACAGGGCCTGCTCCACAAACTCGATGGCCTGCAGGTTGGTGCTGCCGCCCAGCCACTTCACAATCACGCGGTGCTGGCCACGGATCACGGGCAGGTTCTTGGCGAAGGGATACGGGCCGTGGTTGCCCAGGTCGAGACCCGACCACACGGTGAGGATCTTGTTGGCCTCGGTCACCTCGTCGAGGTAGAACTCCAGGTAGTCGTAGATGTTGGATGCCCAGTGGGTCATGTAGCACACCAGCTGCAGGTACTTGCCGTTGCCGAAGTCCACCATGCCATAGTCGGCCATGAAGCCCTCGTGGGTCCAGCCCCAAGCGTTCTGGGCGCTTGCCGTGGTGTCGATGCGGGTGTCGGGGAAGTCGGTGCCCTCGCCGATGGGAACGGCGGGCTCCGAGTCGATCGAGTAGATCTTCTTCGAAATCAGCTCATAGCCCGGCTTCTCGTTGGGCTCGAGCAGGCGGATGCCGTAGTTGTAGTCATCCTCGTTGTAGACCAGGTCGGTGGGCTCGAGAGCGTGGTCGTAGAAGTTGATGGCGCGGATGTTGCCGGCGCCGCCAACGAACGTCAGCCACACTTTCTTCTTGCCGGTCGGCTTGGTGAAGGTGATGCCCTCCATGGCCGGGCCGCCACCCGAGAGCTCGCTCGGCTCAACGGCGTCGTAAGCCATGTTGGAAGCAAACGTCTGGTAGTACTGGTAGCCGCCAGTCTCGTTGATGCCCATCTGCGTGAAAGGCATCGAGGTCTCGTAGCTGTCGCCGGCGTGCAGGATTGCCCATCCGTCGACATACCAGCCGTTGCCCAGCACGATGCCGGTGGCCAGATAGTTGTCGCCAGTGGTTCCGAAGTCCACCTCGCCCAGATACACACGCGTGTCGGAACTGGTGTTGCCGATGTTCTGATTCAGGCGGTCGAACACACCAGACTGCTCAATCACCACCCCGCTCGTCTCGTTGCAGGGAATCACCAGGTTGGTGGCCTGTGTGGCCATGGGGCACAGCAGTGCTGCAAGCCCGATAGCAAAGGTAAAGCTTTTTTTCATAAGAATGAATATTTAGAAATTTAACTCAAAAGGCACTTTAATAATCCAAGCCTCAGGCGACGCACTGCATGAGTGCATCCGCCCGACACTTCAATTAAAAAAGAAATCACGCTTGCAAAGTTATAGGTAGCCGCGTCGACAGAGTAAAACGATTGTTTCAAAAAATGGCAATTTTGCGCATCAGGCACATTTTCAATGGTTTTTCATAGCGTTCAAGGCCGTCATAGCAGCCGCACTCCCCCCACCGCCACCCGCCGCCATCGCACCAACGACGCGCGGCTAGCAGCTATGAAAACAAAAAATTGAACAAAATGAAACGGCTGTGGCACGCCGCGCGCACAGCCGTTTCAATTTGTTCAATTTGCTTGATCTGCAGTTTTAGGGGGGGAGGAAGCCCGCCTGCGGCTCACTTGGCCAGCATG
>CAMVDK010000297.1 GCA_947166165.1 uncultured Porphyromonadaceae bacterium | reverse complement strand
TTTTTCTTGGTTCAAATGACAGTTCAATAACGCTCGGATTATATGGATGTACAATATAGCGCATGTCAATGATTGTTTTGAGTTTCGGCGTTGTGCCGTAGTTCGGCGATAAAGTCGTCGTGATTGCGGATGTAGTCGGCCTCGTCGTAGTGCTCGGAGGCCAGGCAGAGGCACACCGAGCCCGACGAGAAGTTGTCGAGCACACGCCAGATGCCCGGCACGATGAGCAGCCCCTGGTAGGGGCGGCCCAGCGTGACGCGGCGCTGCCGCCGTCCGTCGTCGAGCACCACGTCGAAGCTGCCGCTGATGGCCACCAGCAGCTGGCGCAGCTGGCGGTGGGCATGGCCGCCGCGAGCCTCGCCGCCCGGGATGTCGTAGAGGTAGTACACGCGGCGGATGTCGAAGGGGATGGGGTCGCCGTTCTGCACCACGGTGAGGTTGCCGTTGGCGTGGTGGTGCTTGTCGAGGGCGATGAGCTGGCAGCTGTCCACGCTCGCCGGCGGCAGCGGGGCCGGGCGGGGGGCTGAGTCGTGCCGGGTGCCTTCGGTGGCGCTTTCGGGTTGCCCTGGCTCCGGTAGGAGGGCAAGCAGCCGCCGGTATTCGTCGAAGTCCTCGATGTAGTCGGCCGGGTCGTAGTCCTGGCTCGAGAGCACGAGCACCACCGAGTTGGTGGAGAAGTTGTCGATTCGGCGCCAAGTCATCGGCGGCACATAGAGCGCGTAGTAGGAGCGCGCCATGTGGTGGCGCGTCTCGGTTGCGCCGTCGTTGAGCACCACGTCGAAACTGCCGCTCAGGGCCACGATGAGCTCGTGCTGCGTGCGGAAGGCATGCCCGTCGCGGTGCATGCCGCCAGGCACGTCGTAGATCCAGTAGGCGCGACGGATGCTGAACGGCACGTGGCCCTCGCTCTCGAGAAACGACAGGTTGCCGCGCGGGTCGCTCACCTTGGGCAGGTGGATGATGCGTGGTGAGGGGCGGTCAGCGTCCATTGTCGGCAAGGTGGATGAGGTATTGTCCGTAGTGGTTCTTGGCCATGGGCTGCGCGAGGCTCCGGAGCTGCTCGGCGGTGATCCATCCCTTGCGGAAGGCAATCTCCTCGAGCGCGGCCACCTGCACGCCCTGCATGGTCTCGATGGTCTGGATGAAGTTGGAGGCGTCGAGCATGCTCTCGGCCGTGCCGGTGTCGAGCCAGGCAAAGCCGCGCCCGAGCGTCTGCACGTGCACGCGCCGCTGAGCCAGGTAGTGCTGGTTGACGGTGGTGATTTCGAGCTCGCCACGCGCCGAGGGCTTGATGCCCTTGGCCACCTCCACCACGTCGTTGGGGTAGAAGTAAAGCCCGGTGACGGCGTAGTTGGAGCGGGGATGGTCGGGCTTCTCCTCGATGCTGATGGCATTCTTGTTCTCGTCGAACTCCACCACGCCGAAGCGGTTGGGGTCCTTCACGGCATAGGCCCACAGGGTGGCCACCCGCTCGCGGGCGGTGATGTCGACCGCCTGGCGCAGCATGCCGGTGAACCCTTGTCCGTAGAAGATGTTGTCGCCCAGCACCAGGCACACGTCATCGCTGCCGATAAACGGCTCTCCGATGATGAAGGCCTGTGCGAGCCCCTCGGGGCGGGGCTGCTCGGCGTAGCTGAAGCGCACCCCCAGTTCCTCGCCGCTGCCCAGCAGCCGCCGGAACATGGGCAGGTCGTGGGGAGTGGAGATGATGAGAATCTCGCGGATGCCCGCAAGCATGAGCACCGAGATAGGGTAGTAGACCATCGGCTTGTCGTAGATGGGAATCAGCTGTTTCGAGATTCCCTTGGTGATAGGGTAGAGCCGAGTGCCGCTCCCACCGGCCAGAACGATTCCTTTCATACGTCAAAGTTGTTTTTGTTGCTTATATGGATGTCTGGCCGCAAGCCAGAACACAGCTTGAATCTTTATCGGTTCTTGTACATTTCGTCGTAGTAGCGCTGGTAGTCGCCGGTGGTGACGCTCTTCACCCAGTCGCGGTGGTCGAGGTTCCAGCGGATGGTCTTCTCGATGCCCACGCTGAAGGGCGTTTCGGGATACCAGCCCAGCTCGCGGGCAATCTTCGAGGGGTCGATGGCGTAGCGCATGTCGTGGCCGGGGCGGTCGGCCACGTGCTGGATGAGGCCGTCGTTGATGGCCTCGAGGGGGCAAGAGAGCAGTTGCTGGTAGTGCGGCTCGTCGCGCATGATGCGGGCGATGATGGCAATCACCTGACGCACGATGTTGATGTTGCTCTCCTCGTTGAAGCCGCCTATGTTGTACACCTCGCCCACGCGTCCGCCGCGCAGCACCATGTCGATGCCCTTGCAGTGGTCCTCGACGTAGAGCCAGTCGCGCACGTTCTCGCCGCGTCCGTACACGGGCAGCTTTTTGCCTTGCAGGATGTTGTTGATGATGAGCGGGATGAGCTTCTCGGGGAAGTGGTAGGGGCCATAGTTGTTGCTGCAGCGGGTGATGTTGACGGGCATGCCGTAGGTGGCGTGGTAGGCCATCGTGATGAGGTCGGCGCTGGTCTTCGAGGCGGAGTAGGGCGAGCGGGGGGCCAGTGGGGTCTGCTCGGTGAAGAAGCGGTCGCCATAGGTCTTCATGTCGCTGCGGGAGCCTATCACACGCCGGATGTCGTCGGTCACGGGCAGCGGGTGAGGCTCGTCCCAGGTCTTGGGCAGCGAGCCGTAGACCTCGTCGGTGGAGATTTGCAGATATTTCTTGCCGGGCAAGTAGCCTCCGCCATCGGCCGTCCAGGCGTGGCGGGCGCAGTCGAGCAGGTTCTGGGTGCCCAGGATGTTGGTCTCGAGAAATAGCCGCGGGTTGGTGATGCTGCGGTCCACATGGCTCTCGGCGGCAAAGTTGACGATGTAGTCAACGTCGTGCTCGGCCAGCAGTTTGGCTACCAGCGCGCGGTCGCCCACGTCGCCGCGCACGAAGGTGACGCGCGCGTCGTGGAGCTCGTCGGCTATCGAGGCCAGGTTGCCGGCATAGGTGAGCGCGTCGAGTATCACGACCTTGATGTCGCTGTGCCTGCCGAGGATGTATTTCACAAAATTGCAGCCGATGAATCCGGCCGCTCCGGTGACTAAGTAAGTGGTCATGCGTATGTGTATGTGTTGAAAAACTGGGTCTTGTTCACTTGTTGGCCAGCTGGCTGATTTGCTCGTCGGTGAGTCCGGTGCAGCGGGCTATGGTGGCCACGTCGATGCCGCAGGCCAGCATGTTGGCCGCCACCTGCAT
>CAMVDK010000296.1 GCA_947166165.1 uncultured Porphyromonadaceae bacterium | reverse complement strand
CTTGCCGTTGCCCTCGGCGGTGCCGGCCACTGTGCCGCCCTCGGCCGAGGTAATCACCGGCGGCGCGCACTGAATCGCCAGCCAGGGGTACTGCCCGTCGACAATCGTCCACGAGTTGTCGAAGCCGATGCCCTCGTAGGTCGACGCGCGCTTGAGCGTGCGTGCGCCATAGCTGATGCCATTGTAGAGATCGTCGGCCGTCACCGTCACCTGCTGGTCGCCAGCCATCAGCACCATGCTCGCCAAGGCATAGTTATCGCCAACATAAGTAGAACTGTTCATACGGGTTTGGATGCGCCGGGTATAGTTGCTGTCGGAGCCTGATATTGTGTCCATCACACAGACGTTATGCGACATATAGCAAAAATTACCACTACGACCTCCCAAAACGCCTGCAACATCTGACCCTGTCGACAGGATTTTCCCCTGAACGAGATTATTGTCTATGTGGCTTGAACTCGTTCCTCCATTAGTAATCTGGTAGCCGACTATTCCACCAATACCCTGCCCAGAAGCACGAATGGTGCCGTTATAAAAGTTTTCATTGACTATACGATAAGTCATACCACCAACAATTCCACCGACGTAATTATTGCCCGTCACATCGCATGAAACATAGTTGTTTTGGTATGTTCCGGATCCCGCAAGATTACCCGAAACACCACCCACATCAATAGCTCCGCTGACGTTGCCTCCAATCAGCACATTCGAATTGACAGAAAGCCCCTGTTCTTTGCCGGTGATACCGCCAGCGTAACTTCCATTGGCTTTCACCCTCACGTTGACCAATCGATTGTTGGTGATAACACCACTGCTGCCGGCATTCATAAGTCCCAAAACGCCTCCAGCATAGCTGGTGCCGGTCACAGCCAAATCATAGATTTTGCAATCGTGAATGTTGACTCCATTTTGAGATAGAAGACCTATCATTCCCCCTACGTTGGCGGCTCCTTCTACTTGCGCCTCATTCAGGGTGATATTATAGATTTCTGTATTCAGCACTGTGACATAACCAACAAAAACTCCGATATTATTTTTTGAACTTGTCACCTTCGCTTTGTTGATGGTCACGCCATAAATCGCTCCACCTCCCGATCCGGCAATCACGCCAGTAGATTGCCCACCAGTCACCCGGGGCGCATCAATAATCAGGTCATGCACCGAGGCTGTGGTTCCGCTGAGTGTGGAGAATAAGCCCACACCTTCTTGGTCGGGGCGGTTGATAAACAGGCCGTAGAGGGTCATGCCGTTGCCGTCCAGCTCGCCGCTGAACGCGGGGATGGGGGTCCAGCCCATCGTGGGGCTTTCGTCCTGGATGAACTCCGTCAGATCGATGTCGTTCACCAAGATGTAGTGTGCGCTCGGCGTGTTGCGAATTTCAAAGAATTCGTCGGCATTGGTCACTTGATACGGGTCGTCGGCCGTGCCGACACCCGCTCCGCTGAAGGCGGCATGAGCCGCCAGCGCCATCATGGCGCATAGTAAAAACAAAAATTTTTTCATATTTACTTATTTTTTTGGGGGGTATGATATCTGATATTGGCATTGATTTGCCAACAAACCAATGCTGAAGAGTTTCTACCAACTAACTTAACCGAATTACATTGCCAAACGCAAACCAATGAAATTGTAAGGATAAGCGGGCGCATCTTCGTAGGCGGCTCGATTTTGTCGTGCACCCTGCCTTGCCGATACTCGACAATAAGTTGCTTGATAATTCCAGCTTCCGCCACGCAGCACTCTGTCATCATATTTCACATTTCCAGTTTCTGGACCAGTGGGATTGACTTGCGGTGTGCTTGAATAAGAATATGCGCCATACCAGTCGTAACACCACTCTCTAACATTGCCGCTCATGTCATACAGGCCCAGTTCATTAGCTTTCTTCAGCCCCACAGGATGAGTGGTCTTGTTGGCATTGCTACTGCACCACCCCACTTCTTCAAGCACATCACTGCCCGAATACTTGTAACCCTTGCTTAACGTGCCACCGCGAGCTGCGAATTCCCATTCAGCCTCGGTTGGCAGCCTGAACTTTTTGCCTGTCATCTCATTCAGCTTAGTGATAAACTCTTGGCAATCGTCCCAGCTCACTTTCTCCACAGGACGACTCAAATCACCAGAGAAATAACTTGGGTTTTTCCCCATCACGGCACGCCACAAACGCTGCGTGACAGGAGTCTGGCCAATTGAAAAGTCACTCAATGTCACTTGGTGCACCGGGAACTCGCTACTTGAAGCATCATCGCCCTGCTCGGCTGTTCCTCCCATCGAGAATGTTCCTCCTTCCACACCCACCATGTTGAATTGAACGCCACTGATGTCGAAGGTAGTCACTCTGCCGTTGACCACTGTCGCCGTGTCGGGTTTGTGGATGTCAAGAATCACGTTCAGCACCTCGTTCACATCGTCGATGTCGACCGCTCCGTCGGCGTTCACGTCGCCATAGACGGTGCCCTTCACTCGTTGCGGCAGCGTGAATGCCACCGCTGTCATCACCACACCGCACAACAGGAAGCCCGCGGCGAAATGGCGAATTTGTTTCCACTTGTCTCTCATATTGCTAGTGGTTTATGTCGCCAGGCTCCCGATGGCAAACGGTTAACTATTTGATATATAGGCACAGAAAAGAAAGAGCGTGAGAGCCTATCATTGTGCTCGTCCACGCTTCTAAAAGGCCTAGCTACTTGCCCGAAACAGTATAAAACGAGCAACAGCCGACCTCACGCCGATATGCAACTCCACGCTCAGCCACCAACTGGCGGCGCAAGCATGGCGCATGACACATCTAGTGAGCGTCGTCGGTTGCTTCGCCTTTGACTGTTTCTTCGATAAAGAGTAGCTAGTTCTTTAGAAGCCAAAGACAAAGCGTCAACAACGCTTTTCCAATCCGTTCATTCCAGAGGCCGTGGCAAGCATGAATGATGCCACCTCGGCAAAAGGAACGGACAAAATTACAACTGTTTTCATGAACGGCAAAGACTTTAGATGTTTTTTCAGGCCTTCGACCGTTAAATAACCTTAATCCGAATGTGTGAGAGTGTTTATGCGGCGCCCCCGTGGAACGAGCGCCCCGCAGTCTTGTGAGGGTGTGTTATAAATGATATGCGCGCTTCGCGCGGAAATCTGCGATTAAGCGAGAGCAGCCAGCCGCCTAACGGCGGGAAATCTTACAAATCTTCTCAAAATCTAACAAAAGTATTAATTTAAATCTTGAAAGATTTGGATTGATTTGACAGATTTCCGCCCGAAGGGCGCTAAAA
>CAMVDK010000295.1 GCA_947166165.1 uncultured Porphyromonadaceae bacterium | reverse complement strand
GTTGCCAAGAACACTTGGGAGAAGGGTCTGACCTATGCCTATGCCGACCGCAAGAAGAAGAAACGCAACTTCCGCGCTCTGTGGATCCAGCGCATCAACGCCGCTGCCCGCATGGAGGACCTGTCCTACAGCAAGCTCATGGGTCTGATTCACAAGGCTGGCATCGAGATCAACCGCAAGGTGCTCGCCGACCTGGCCATGAACAACCCCGAGGCCTTCAAGGCCATCGTCGAGAAGGCGAAGAACGCCTAAGGCGATTTGCGACCTCAACGCCACAGCCGGCCGCTGCTCCGTCACATCGGAGCGGTGGCCGGCTTTCGGTTGCTGCTCGTGGGCGTGACTGCGGCGGCGGGGTGGCGCGGGCCTTTCGCTAAAGCCGGCATAAAAATCAGCCATAACACCGTGCCGATGTCGGCTGTGGTGTTATGGCTGATTTTTTGCTCATGCCGGCCGGCTGCCTTGAGCAGGACGACCGCAGGGCCGGTCGATGATCAGAGACCCATCTTCTTGGCAATCTTGGCGGGGATGGCGGCCTTGTTGACCATGATGTCCATCGTCTTGCCCAGGAAGAAAGCCTCGCTCACGTAGAAGAAGCCGTGGTAGAGCTGGTTGGTGTCCCAGCTGTTCTGCACCTTGAAGTAGCGGTTGCCCTCCTGGTCCACAGCCTTGCCCATGATCACCATGCCGTGGTCGTCGGTGGTCTCCTTGTTGTCGAACCACTGCTGGCGCAACTCTTGGGTGACTTTGATTTCCTCGACGGGGCCCTTGATGTCCCACTTCTCGTCCTCGCGGTCCTTGTCGCTGAGCTGAGTCCAGCGCTCCATGTCGCTGCCCTTGAGGTCGGGCACATCCTTCTCCACAGGAAGCACGGCATATCCCTTGCGCCACTTGAAGCCCTTCTCGCTCACGTCGGCGCCCCAGGCCACGGTGTAGCCGTTGTCGATGGCGTAGTTCACAATCTCGAGCAGCTCCTCCATGGGCACGTTCTGGTAGGGATACCACAGCCAGTTGTCGGCCACCTCGAGCACGAAGGGTTTGTAGAACGGGTGATGGGTGAACGAACTGATGCCGATGTAGTCGTCCATCTTGATGGGCAGCGACTCGGCAAAGGTCTTCGGGGTGTAGGTCTTGCCCTCCCAGGTGAAGGTCTCAGGCATTTTGCCCATGTAAGCGTCGAGCACGCTTTGGAAACCCTCTTTCCACGCCGGGGTGAGTTTGCGGCGCTGGTTCTTCTTGACCACGTTCACAAATCCGCTCAGGGCATCGGTCAGCTCGCGGGTGTCGAACTTCTTATCGCCATAGGTCATGCCGGTGAACACGTCGTTGGGCGCCGTGACGTAGGTCTCCCGCACATAGGTCACGTCGTCGGCAGCTCCGCCTTCGGCAAAGTTGACCGTGCCGTCCATGCGCACATACTTCACCGCTTTGTCGAAGTAGCAGTGGTTCACCACGAAGCCCTCGCTCAGGTGGATTTCCTTGCCGGTTTTGCGCAGGATCTCGCTCTCGAAGAAGGTGTTGGTGGAGTAGCACCAGCACGTGCCCGACTTGTTCTGGTCCTTGACCGGGGTGGTCTTGACCACTTTCACGTCGGTGAATTTGAAGCCCGTGCTGTCGGGGATGACGACCTTGTCGTCGGCCATGGCGCTCAGGCTGATGCCTGCGGCCAGCATGGCGATAAACAGATGTTTCATACTTTATGACTTAATTATTTGGTTTATGGTTGGTTCTTATTAAGGGCAGAGAGACAAATCTCCTCAAATGGCCAGCATTTGGCCACAAAATTACAACAACTTATTGATATGGGCAAAACGGAACGATTTTTTCTCGATTATTCAGTTAAATCAAAACATACTTATAATCTCACATCCCCCACACGGTGATGTCGCGGCCCTGGTAGTGCTCGGTGCGGTGCCAGATGCGTTCGTCCCAGGTCTTGTCGCCCTTGCGGTCGAAGATGATGAAGTGGCCTTCGTCCACCGAGCCGCACAGGTCCATGTATTCCGAGGTCTGCCGCAGGCCTTTTTCGATGGTCTTCTCTAGGTCGCCGCGCAGGATTTTCAGCTCCAGCACCACGCGTTGCACCGGTCCGCCGTAGCCGTCGGTGAGCGGCTTGCGGATGAGCAGGTCGGTGCGGCGTCGGCCCAGGCCGTACTCGCGGTCGATGTAACCGCCGCCGTTCACCACCCGCTGCAGGAACGCCTGCAGGAGCAGCTGCGGACCGGCTTCGGCGTAGTCGAAGCGGCCAATCCACGAGTCGGCGTTCTGGCGGAAGAACTGCTGGAAGTCGAGCAGAAGTTTCTCCACATCGATGCTGCCGTCGGCCCGCTGGTACCATTGCGGCTGCTGGGTGAACCCGTCCTGCGTGCTCCAGGTGAGCTCGCGCGGGATGATTTCGCGGTAGATGGCGTTGGCGATGCGCCGTGGCTTGCCCACTTCGCGCTTGATGAGCCCCAAGTCGACCACATACTGGATGTCGTCGCTCGGAATCAGGCTTTCGTCGGCCTCGTCGGTGCCCGAGAGCATCGGCTCGATGACGCGGCGCACGCGCTCCTCGCGCAGCTTGTCGATGAGGATGTCGATGTGTGTGTCGCGGCGGTAGATGATGCGCTCCTGGGCGCGGTACATCATCTCGGGGGTGATGACCACGCTGCGGTCGCGATTCTCCCGCATCTCGTTGGTCACCTCGTTGCCCAGGGCATTCACGAGCCAGGGCTGGCCCTCGGTGGCCTGCCAGACGAAGGGGAAGCAGCCCTCGTCGAAGCGTTGCCCCGTCTCGGCGGTGTGCTGGCCGTAGAGCGCGCGGATTTCATCGAGCGAGAAGTCGCCCAGCCGCAGCGACTTGGCTTTGATGTTGAACGCCGAACCTCCGGTGATGATTTCGCCCGACGTGGTGTGGATGCGGTAGTCGCGCACGTCGCGCACGCCGCACAGCACGATGCTCTGCGGAAAGTGCGCCGGACGGTCGTCATAACCTGCCCGCAGCTGCCGCAGCACGCTCACCAGCGAGTCGCCCACCAGCGAGTCGATCTCGTCGATGAACAAAACCAAGGGTTTAGGCAAAGCCGACGACAATTTAGACAAGAATATGGTCAATGCCGACGACCTGTCTTCGCCACTCATACTGTCGCGGATATTGGAAGCCGTTTCGTTGCCAAGCAAGAGGTTGGTGCGCCGGGCAATGATTGAGATGGTGCCTCGAATAACGCTTTCCACATCGTTGCGCGCGGCCTGGCCGCCCTCCACGTTGGCATAGACGGCAACGTA
>CAMVDK010000294.1 GCA_947166165.1 uncultured Porphyromonadaceae bacterium | reverse complement strand
AACGGCCAGATTGTGACTGCCCGCCGCCTGCGCGACGTGAACTCCACGCTCAAGCGCCGCGACCTCAAGCTGGTCAAGGTGCGCGACGCCGTGCCCGCAACCAGCGAGCAGATTCTGCAAGGCATCACGCGCGCTGCGCTGCAGACGTCGAGCTTCATGAGCGCCGCCTCCTTCCAGGAGACCACCAAGGTGCTCAACGAGGCCGCCATCCGCGGCAAGGTGGACACACTGCAGGGCATGAAGGAGAACGTGATTTGCGGTCACCTCATCCCCGCCGGAACGGGCATGCGCGAGTTCCAGACCATCACCGTGGGCAACAAGACCGAGCTTGCCCTGGCCGGACTGCTCCAGAACGAGGAGGCCTTGGTGAACGACGGCGCAGTGCTCAGCTGAGCGATGGCCCACGAGCCAAGACAACCGATAGAAATGCACCCGGCAATCGTCGCCGGGTGCATTTTTTTAGCCATTCAGTGGCTGGCTTTGGCAGATTTGTTGTAAATTTGCGACATCAATAGCTAATTGCGACATCAACGGGCCACCGGTGCCGCCTGTCTGGCATGGCGCGCCCGAATAAAACCATACCTGCAATGCAAGCAACTCTTCAACATCTCGAGGCGCTGCGCGAGGTGATGCGCCGCCTCAACGTCGACGCCGTGGTTGTGCCCGGCACCGACCCCCACCACAGCGAATATGTGAACGACCACTGGAAATTCCGCGACTGGCTCACCGGCTTCACCGGCAGCAACGGCACCGCCGTGGTGACCGCCGACGAGGCCTTGCTCTGGACCGATTCGCGCTACTTCCTTCAGGCCGAGCAGCAGCTTGCCGGCGGCGGCTTCACGCTCATGCGCGAGAACGGCGACCAGGCCGACCCCACGCGCGAGCAATGGCTCGTCGAGCATCTCGACGAGGACGCGGTGATTGCCATCGACGGGCGCCTGTTCACCGTCATGGAGGCCAACCGGCTCGAGCGTTTCTGCGGCGAGAACGGCTTCATGCTCGCCACCGAATTCAACATGGCCGACCGCGTGTGGACCGACCGCCCTCCCCTGCCCGCAGCGCCTGCCTATGTTCACGACGAGACACTCGCGGGCGAGACGGCCTCCAGCAAGATGGAGCGCGTGCTCGAGAGCGTGCACAACCTGGGGGCCGACGCCATCTTCATCAGCGCCCTCGACGAGATTGCCTGGCTGTTCAACCTGCGCGGCGGCGATGTGGACTACACCCCCGTGGTCACCGCCTTCGCCTTCGTATCCGACAAGGACCGCAGCCTGTTCATCGACAAGGACAAGGTGACCGCCGACGTGGAGCGCCACCTCAAGCAGTGCGACGTGCGCGTGCGCGACTACGACGACGTGGCACGCTTCCTGGAGCGGCGCAGCGAGCACGACACCGTGCTGCTCGACCCCAACTCGGTGAGCGACACCCTGGCTGCCGCCATGCCCTGCCAGAAGGTCTATTCCTCCTCGCCGGTGGCGGCGCTCAAGGCCATCAAGAACAGCGTGCAGATCGACGGCTTCCGCAAGGCCATGGAGCACGACGGCGCCGCCATGGTGCGCCTGCTCAAGTGGGTGGAGGAGAACGCCCCCGGCGGCGCCATCACCGAGCTGGACGTCGACAAGCAGGCGCAGCACGAGCGCGCCCGGTGCAGCGACTACCGCGGCGACAGCTTTGCCATGATTGCCGGCTACAAGGAGCACGGAGCCATTGTCCACTACGAAGCCGACGAGCAGAGCGCCAGCACCCTGCACGGCGAGGGACTGCTGCTCATCGACAGCGGCGGGCAGTACCTGACCGGCACCACCGACCTCACGCGCACCATCACCCTGGGCAATCCCACGCCCGACGAGATGCACGACTACACCCTCGTGCTCAAGGGTCATCTGGCGCTGGCGCGCGCCCGGCAGGCCTGTGCGGCGTGAACCTCGACGCGCTGGCCCGCATGCCGCTCTGGCAAGAGGGCATGACCTACTGGCACGGCACCGGCCACGGTGTGGGTCACTTCCTGGGTTGCCACGAGGGGCCGCACAGCATCCGCACCGAGCAGAACCCCGTGCAGCTGCAGCCAGGCATGGTGACCAGCAACGAGCCGGGCCTCTACAAGGCCGGGCGCTATGGCATCCGCACCGAGAACCTGCTCCTCGTGGTACCCGCCTGCGAAACCGAAGAGTTCGGACGGTTCCTCAAGTTCGAGACCCTCACCCTGTGCCCCTACGACCTGCGCCTGGTGGACCGCACGATGCTCACCCCCGCCGAGGTGGAGCAAATCAACGCCTACCACCGCGAGGTGCGCGAGCGCGTAAGCCCACTGCTCGAGCCTGCCGAGGCGCAGTGGCTGGCCGAGCGCACCCGCGACATCTGACCCCACACCGAGAGGCCGCATTGCTGATGCAATCCGGCCTCTCGCCCTTGCGCCGCCGTCAAGCCGAACCGCGCCCATGCGTTGCGCTTCAACCATTCAACTTCACCCCTACTCCATTCCCTGTAAAATGACCAAAGAAACCCAGCAAGCAATCATATCGCTCATCAAGCAGCAGGTGGTGCCGGCCATCGGCTGCACCGAGCCTATCGCCGTGGCGCTGTGTGTGGCCAAGGCCACTCAGCTGCTCGGCAGCCGGCCCGAGCACATCGAGCTGCGCCTGAGCGCCAACATCCTCAAGAACGCCATGGGAGTCGGCATTCCCGGCACCGGCATGGTGGGCCTGCCCATCGCCATCGCCCTGGGGGCCCTCGTCGGCCGCCCCGAGCTGGGGCTGGAGGTGCTGCGCGACTCCAACCGCGCCGCCGTCGAGGCCGGCAAGGCCTATATCGCCGAGAACCGCATCCACATCGCCCTCGAGGAGGACGACCCCGACAAGCTCTACATCAACGCCCTGGTCACCGCCGGCGGCCACGAGGCCGAGGCGCGCATCCGCACCCACCACACCCACTTCGTGCTCCTGCGCCGCGACGGCGAGCAGCTGCCCGTCGAGGCCGCGCAGCCGCCGTGCAGCGAGGGAGGGGCCACGCATGCCGGCACCAGCGAGCCACAGGTGGAACTCACACTGCGCACCGTCTACGACTTCGCCACCCAGACCGACGAGGACGACCTGCGCTTCATCCTCGAGGCCAAGCGCCTGAACCAGGGCGCCGCCGAGGCCGGACTCAAGGAGAACTACGGCCAC
This sequence comes from uncultured Porphyromonadaceae bacterium, assembly GCA_947166165.1. GTDB lineage: Bacteria > Bacteroidota > Bacteroidia > Bacteroidales > Muribaculaceae > Sodaliphilus. Next base: position 101 of record CAMVDK010000294.1, on the reverse strand, counting down.
CAGCTCGGCAAGACCATGTGCTCGCCACTGGGCAAGGGCATCATGGGCGAGAGCATCTTCTCCAAAATACTGAGTGTGACCAGCTGCGCCTGCGACGCCCG
>CAMVDK010000293.1 GCA_947166165.1 uncultured Porphyromonadaceae bacterium | reverse complement strand
GATGGAGATTATTACTATGTATTTGAGAACATATTCGAAGAGGTTCCGAAATCAAGCTGTAAGGTGTTCGTTCCTATAGGGAAGGTAGAAGCCTATCGCGCATCCACTTACAGGAAAGCGAATGTTGAATCTGGTGAAACAGACTGGGAGCATGGTTCAGGCGATAAAGTGTGGGATGCCTTCTCTAACATTATCGAAGGCGACTGGGGATGGACGCCCCCTACATCTGTCTCGCTTGACAAGAGCACATTGTCGCTTGACTGCGGCCAGATCTCGCCGCTGTCAGTCTTATTCTCTCCAGCAGACTGCAATGTCCGTAAAGTCCGCTGGTCGAGCAGTGACACATCAGTTGCCGACTTCGTTGGGTCGGTTCAAGATGAGAAGACCACCACAGTCACCGTCAAAGGCAAATCGCCTGGTTCCGCCATCATCACGGTGACGACCACAGACGGGTCAAACCTGTCAGCCTCGTGCGAAGTGACGGTTTATCCGCTTGTTGGTACCATCACGCTCAGTGAGAGCAGTTTGACCATGGAGAAGGGCCAGGTGCACACACTGACAGCGGCTGTATCACCCGAAGCGGCCCGTAACAAAACGCTCCGTTGGCAGTCGAGCAATTCCGATGTCGCCACGGTGTCGAGTGATGGCACCGTTACCGCAGTCGGGTCAGGCACGGCCACCATTACGGCCGCAGCCACCGACGGCAGCGGTGTGACCTCCACATGCGCGGTGACCGTGACGCAACCAGTGACGGGCATCACTCTCAACAAGACTTCAACCACAATGGTTGTAGGAGGCAGCGAGACGCTGACAGCATCGGTCACCCCCAGCAACGCCAGCAACAAGACACTCCGCTGGTCGTCGAGCAACACCAGCGTGGCCACTGTTGACCAAAATGGCAAAGTGGGCGCCAAGTCGCTTGGCACGGCCACCATCACGGCCGCTGCCACCGACGGCAGCGGCGTGACGGCAACCTGCCAGGTGACCGTCGTGAAAGCGGTGGGCGCAATCATGCTCAGCCAGGCGACACTCACGCTCAGCGTGGGAGAAAGCGAGACGCTTACAGCCACCGTCACCCCTCGCGATGCCGCCAACCAGACGCTGCAGTGGTCGTCGAGCAACTCTGCTGTGGCGACCGTCGACCAGGGCGGGGTGGTGACAGCCAAAAGCATTGGCGAAGCCACCATCACCGTGGCGGCCACCGACGGCAGTGGCGTGACGGCGACCTGCCTGGTGAACGTGGTGCCCGAGTATGCGATTATCGCCTCGCCGCTGTCGCACACACGTGGCGACGTTGTCACCGTGGCCGACCTGGCCGTTGAGATGATCAACCGCAACAGCATCTCCGGCCTGCAGTTCGACCTGTGGCTGCCCCAGGGCGTGTCGATTGCCACAATCGACGGCCTGCCCGACGTCTGGCTCACTGACAGCCGCAAGAGTCCGAACCACAGCGTGGGCGTGAGCAGCAACAGCGACGGCAGCTACCGCGTGCTGGTGTCGTCGCCCACCAACCGCGTGCTGAAGGGCAACGACGGAGTGCTGCTGCACGTCAACCTGATAGTGCCGCAGTATCACCAGCCCGGTGTTCGCGATGTGCGCTACACGGGCATCATCCTGGCCGAACCCGATGAGACGCAACACCGCCTGTCCAACTACACGTCGAAGATTGATTTCAACTACATGCTCGGCGACGCTGATGCCGACGCTGTGGTCGACGTGGCCGACTACACCACCACAGCGTTGCATATCCTGCACCGCCCCACCATCCGCTTCTATGAAGACGCGGCGAACGTGAACGGCGACTACGACATCAACGTGACCGACCTGGTGGGTATCACCAACATCGGCTTGGGCATCCGGCCCATTGAGGTGAGGCATGCGCCTTCCGTAAGTAATGCACAATGCACAATTCACAATGCACAATTGGGCTTTGATGCTTCGGCTTCGGCGTTGACGCTTGAGATGGAGAACGACAGGGCCATTGCGGGTATGCAGATGGACGTGCGGCTGCCTGCTGGGGTGACCATTGAGGGCGTTGAGGCGGTGGGCCGTGCGGCGGGATTCCCCGTCACGATGGCCACGCTCGAAGATGGCACGGTGCGCTTGCTGCTGAGCGAGTTCAGCGGCCGCGACATCGATGCCGGCAGCGGCGAGGTGCTGCGGCTGACGCTGGGTGGTGCGACCGACGGCATTGTGGAAGTGAGCCGCATCGTGGCCTCCGAGCGCGACCTGACCGAGCACCATCCCGACGGATTGACGATAGCCATCGGCACGACCGCCGTGGGCGACGTCCTGGCGGGCGAGGTGCGCATCTGGGCCGAAGGCGGCAACCTCATCATCATGAGTCCGCGCGCCGGCACCGCCCAGTTGGTGCGTCCCAACGGCATCGCCACCCCGCTGCGCGTGCAAGCCGGCCGCAACGAATACCGCATAGCCTCTCCAGGTATCTACATTGTGAGAATGGAGTCCAAAACTGTCAAGATTAAATTGTGAAGATCATGAAACGAACGCTGTTTGCAATGCTGATGCTGGTTGCGCTGAGCCTGGGAGCCCGCGACCGACTCTATATCGAGAACTTCGACATCGCCGCCGGTCAGACGGTGGAGATGCCCATCCTGCTGCAGAACGACACCGCCTACTGCGCCTTCCAGACCGACCTGGTGCTGCCCGCCGGGCTTGAGGTGGTGGTGGATGAGGAGGATTATTACGTCGTCGACCTCACCGACCGCAAGGACCGCACGCACACCATCTCGTGCAACATGCTGCCCGACGGCTCGATACGCATCTTCGTCACTTCGATGTCGGTGCGGCCTTTCACTGGCAGCAGCGGTGCCATAGCCATTGCCGATGTGCGGGCCACGAGCGATTACACGGGCGGCGGCGTGGTGATGCTGCGCAACTCCGTCGTAGTGGAGGAGAGCGGCTTGAAGCACCATCTAGCCGACTGCACCGCCTACCTGAACGGCTCCTCGCCCGCCACCGCCGGCGACGTGAATGGCGACGGGGTGGTGGATGTTGACGACCTGAACATCGTGATCAACATCATGGTGCGCAAGGCTGCGATGGCCGACTGGCCGGCCGCCGACCTCGACGGCAACGGGGTGGTGGACATCGACGACCTGAACCGCGTGATCAACATCATGGTCCGCAAAGCGTGACCGCACCTCCCTCGGCCGCGAAAGCGGGTCAATAACCTCCGACCCTTTTGACCCACTTTTTGGCCGCGAAAGTGGGTCAATAACCTCCGACCCTTTTGACCCACTTTGGCCGCGAAAGTGGGTCAATAACCTC
>CAMVDK010000292.1 GCA_947166165.1 uncultured Porphyromonadaceae bacterium | reverse complement strand
GCGAGCGTGCTCTGCATCTCAAGATTTGCTTCCGAATAGTTGAGGCTGATGCTGGTGGCTTTGACGGTGGTCACGGTCACAGCGCAGGTGGCACTCAGGTTGCTGCCGTCGGTGGTCGTGGCCCTGATGGTGGCCGTGCCGACGGCCTTGGCCGTCACCAGGCCAGTACTGCTCACGGTGGCGATGGCGGTGTTGCTGCTCGTCCACGTCACGTTCTGCGACACGCCGCTGGGCAGCACGGTGGCCGTGAGTTGCTGTGTACCGCCCACGGAGAGCGTGGCCGATGTCGGGCTCACGCTGATGCTGGTGGCCTGGCGGCGGCTCACGGTCACAATGCATGTGGCCGTCAGGTTGCTGCCGTCGGTGGTGGTGGCTGTGATCACAGCCGTGCCCTCGCCCACGGCGGTCACCACGCCATTCTGGTTAACGGTGGCCACACTCGTCTTGCTGCTGGCCCATGCCACAGTCTGCGACGCGCTGCTCGGGGTGATGGTGGCAGTGAGCGTGGTCTGTTCGCCCACATAGGTGCTCAGCTCGCTGTGGTTGAGCGTGATGCCGGTGGCTTGCGAGCCTATCACGGTCACCGTGCAAGAAGTAGAGCCTCCCTCGTAGGTCTCGTCGTTTCCTGTGCCCGCCTCGATAAACTCGAAGCCATTGATAGTGGCCGTGAGCGACTGCGAGGTGAGCCACGAAGCCGCCTTGATGGTGATGTTGAACAAGTGCTGCCGCGTGCCGGCCGGAATGCTCTTGGTCTTGGTGGTGTTCATGGTCAGGATGCGGAAATTGCCGTCCACCATGCCGCTCTCCACCGAGTACTGCGAGGCCGCGGTGGTGCCGTTGAACGCCGGCGAGAAGTCGATGTCGGTGGCCGTGAGGCCGTCGGGCAGCACCACATCGGCCTGGAACATCCAGATGGGCATCGACGAGGTGAGATACACGGGGATGGTCTTCGTCTCGCCAGCGGCGATGCTGAAGTCCTCCATGAACAGGTAGTTTTGAGAGGTGACCGATGCCTTCTTGACAAAGGTCACGCCCTCAATGCACAGCCGCTGCCTGTTGATGCGGTAAGGCTGCGCCCACGCCATGGCAGCGCAAAGCACCGCCAGCAGCAGGAATAAGGTATGCTTAATTCGATTCATCGTATTTCCTATTTAAATTCCTATGAAGCATTTACAAATTCAAACCAGCGTGCGGTCAATTGACAGTGCGGCCGAGCATTACGTTGACCACGGCATTGAGGTCAGACACGCTCACTTTGCCGTCGCCGGTGATGTCGGCGCGGTCGCGGTAGAGCGTGCTGCGGCCCAGAATCAGGTTCACCACCGCGTTCACGTCGTTGATGTCCACACGCCCGTCGCCGTTCACGTCGCCTTTGACCACAATATCGTCAACGATGTTCACGAATTTGTTCCACGGCGAGGTTTGCTGATAAAGCGTTTTTGTCCCGGCAGGAACATGCAGCACGCAGTTTGAGTAAGGGAAATCATCATAAACGCCGCCATCTCCAAAAGTATAATCAGTAGCTACTCCTTGTGGATTTGTGATTTCGCAATAAATGTTTTGAAGATTTTTGCAGTCATAAAAACAATACGATTTTATTTGATTTACAGATTCTGGTATATATACTGTTTTTAGGTTTTCACATAAGTAAAATGCGCCATATCCTAATGTTTTAACAGAGTTAGGGATTCTGACTGACTGTATGTTATACCTTCCAAAATGCGCTTGCAATGTTGTAACGCCATTAGGTATGACTAAATCAAGAATATGTTCTCCTCCAACATATAAATCTCCACCTGGACTTGGACTTGCACAATTTCCAGGATCATATTCGACATTTATTTTGCAATATGCGTTCAGGTCTGGAACATATGTTTTTCTACATATTGAAATCAAACCATTCAAAGAAGAATAACCAAAAGCCCCGACTTTTAGTTCTTTTAAGGATGATGGTAAGTACACCGAGCATAATTCATAACAATCTTCAAATGCATAACGTTCGATGCATTCTACTCCTTCTGGAAGGTTTATACTTTCTAGTGAAACAGACACGAAAGCTCCAACCCCGATTATTTTCACTGTACTTGGCACAATTGTTGATTTGCATCCCAAAATTAAAGTGTTTGTAGACGTTTCAATAATGGCGTTACAATTGCCGCGTGAATCGTATTTTGGATTTCCCGAAGTGACCACAATGCTTGTGAAGCCGCAGCAACAATAGAAGGCATAGTCGCCGATAGAGGTCACCGAGTTGGGGATGGTCAGCGAGCCGGTGAAGCCACTGCAAACATAGAAGGCCGAGCTGCCGATTTCAGTCACCGAGTTGGGGATGGTCAGCGAGCCGGTGAAGCCGCTGCAATAATAGAAGGCTGCCTCGCCGATGGTTGTCACAGAGTTGGGGATGGTCAGCGAGCCGGTGAAGCCGCTACAACCATAGAAAGCATAGTCACCAATTGAAGTTACCGAGTTGGGGATAGCCAGCGAACTGGTGAAGCCGCTGCAACCTTTAAAAGCCTCTTCACCAATTGCGGTCACAGCATAGTTTCTACCATTATGATAGACCGAAGATGGTATTACAAGCGAGCCGCTGGCGTTACTATACGTTGGTGTATACATTCCGTTGGTATACGTGGATTTTGTCCTATAGGTAACCGTGACCGATGTGCCGTCGGCGTTGTAGTTGTAGGCTAAAAAGCCTTCCATGAAGTCGTAGGCGCTTGCAGTAAGACTCACAACGAGGCATAGTGCCACAGCGAGCCAGCGGGTGATGAGTAATTTCTTATTCATAAATTGATTGTATTTTGATATTAGTAATGAAATATTGATATCATTATCATGCTAAAGTAAGGAGTTTGGCATGCGAGTAGGGCCTCACCTTGGCGTGGCCACACGCGCGGCAGCGCGTATGCGAAGGCGATGCTTCGGTGGCGGTGTGATCCGGTCGTTGTGCTCGCCGTTGGCTCGCGTGGCCACGCCAAGGCGAGGCCCTACAACCATATTCGCACCGCCAACCGATGCCCCAATCGGCATCGTGGCCACGCCAAGGCGAGGCCCTACATCCCTGCTCGCACCGTTGGCCATTGCCGCAGTCGGCAATGCGGACAGCAACACCTTCACAATTGGTTGTTATTTCGTTCATCGGATTCATCCTTCCGTGTTGTTAATTTCACTTTGCCACAACTCTCATGACGGAGCAACATTTCACCTATATATATAAAAAAGGTGGAGCCGTCATTGGGGTTACAACGACTGATGGGTTCACCACAAACCTGCAAACGGTTGTAACACGAG